>JAQVEY010000409.1 GCA_028697515.1 Bacteroidales bacterium
ATGTACCTGATAATTCAGTTGTGGTATTTTCAATAGGTGAGGCTATTTCACTCATCTGATAATCTAAATCAAATTCCCATCTGTAAGGTGGAGTGCCACCACTTGCTTCCATTTGATGAGAATAAGGATGATAAACATTTGCATTTGGTAGTACTTCAGTAGTAATTTCCGGTTTATCAAAGACCAGCGTATGTTGCACACTAACAGTCGTTACACCATTTTGCATTATCGGCTCGTTTACTTGTGATGACACATACTCGACAGGACTGCCGGAAGTATAATCAATTACAGAAAAACCAACAATCTGTCCACTACCCCAACTATCATTATCATTTTCGAGAATTTGAAAAAAGAATTTTGCAGGAGTTCCGGATTCTAGAATATTCAGAAATGGCGTTAAATCAAGTCCAAATTCGATATATCTTGCAGCGACTTCGGTACCTCCTTGCATAGATTGCTCTCCTCCTTGATAGTCAAAAATTGGAAAACTCATATAATAATCAGGCTCAGAAGCAGAGAGATTTGTACTAAAACCTGCCATTATTTTTATTCTGCCTCTGTTTGAATAGTAAAGATTAACTTTACCTGTGAGCATTGGCGAATAGTCCTTTATCGGGAACAATACATTTGCTGTATTATTCCATATTCCACCAGCATTAGAAGCCAAAGCTAGAGTACGATACATCATCCAGCCATCATATGGACTGCTATAGGTGTTGCACATTTTGAAACCACCAATTTCCCAGTCTCTAACATCAACAATTCCATCATCAGTGATATCAATATTATTAGTATACTGACCATCTCCATTAAAATCCCATCTAATAGAGTCATTGTATCCTGTTATTGTCATAGCATGATTTGGTGAAGAGCCCCAAGAAATAACAACTTTTTCTCCTGCATGTTCTGTACCTGTTGGCAATGTTGTTGACGGATTCTGGTGCTGAGAATAAAAAAAGGCAATTCCTCCAACATCCGATCCATCGAGATGGTCGTTTAACCAATGTTTAAGTGTTAATATTCCTTCTTCATCCGCACAATTTATTGCATAAGCTTTACTAATTCGATTGTGCATACCTTCATAGTATTCATCGTAACCGCTCATAAATCTGCTGGCTCCACCGGAATCGTGTGTTCCACCATAAGTAAGCATATTTGGATTTCCAACAGTTTTTAAAACAGCTAAACTATGATAATAACTTGCACCGGAATATCCATTGCCTCCATTTTCCCAATTCCATGTAAAATGAGTAGGATATTTATTCTCGGTTATACTACCATCAAGCCCTCTAATGCGATTCATCTCATAAGTAAACCCATTGCCAACACTAGCAGCCTGACCACAGCACAAACCAGTCTGTAAAAATAAACCCGAATAACAAGACTGCTGTGTGTTATCAACTTCGTAGGGAATTGATTTATTCTTATAGCCTGTTGGCAACTTTAATTCAGGCAAAGAGGATAGTTCTAGTATTTGTTTGCTTGACAATACAGGTAACTCCTGCTGATTTGTCTTTTCTTCGAATTGAGAAAATGAGTAAAAAGAGAATACAGAGAATACAACACACAGAATCAATCTTTTCATAAATCTGACAAATTATTTTTTGATAAAACTTGAAGTATAATTTTTAGCTCCCGAGATGAAATGGACATAATATCTCCCAAACTTATAATCATTTACGTTTAATATATAATTATTTAATACTATATTATCGTATGTCTCGACTAATCTGCCCAAATTATCATAAATCCTTATATTTGCTATCTCGTAGCTTAAATCATTTACTTGAATAATAATTTTGTCTTTTGCAGGATTTGGAAACAATTCAATAGGTCTGCTTAAAACTATATTCTGGTTTTTTATACCCGTTGATAAATCGTAAACCTTTGAACATTTGATTCCATTAGCATCCGTCATAAGTATTTTGACAGGATAATGATTATAAATTCCTATTTCGCCGTAAATAATTCCGTCAGATGTAATAAATAAGCCCTGTGGTTTTGGATATGATTTTACTTTAGTCACAGTATTACTTACAGGTACATTATCAAGAAATGTCAAAGTATTATTTGTTTTATTTCCATAGGATATGCCACCAAGATTTGTATATCGTTTACTCAAATAGTTTTGTCCATAAGTGAATTCAATACTACCATCAGAAATCAAATTACACCCAAAATGCACGGATGTCCAAGATTCTGCATATTTTTCACACTCTTTCCATCTTATTTTTACTGTATCCTGACTAAATTTATACCAGATACCATCAGATTGTGCGGGGTCACTTACCAAACTGAATCTTGCTAAAGGAGCAATAACATTTTCATTGATAAAAAACGGATAAAGATATTCACGGAATTGATTCCAATTAAATGTTTCAGAAAACGGAAAAACATATCCGTTGGTATGAACTTTAATTTTTTGAGTAGAAGTATTATTAAATGGGAACGAAAATGGAATATCAAGTGCCAATTCTCCATCGAAGTATGTATCAGGAGTAAGTTTTGTGCCTTCGAACGCATCATAAGATTGGGTAGAACTTGTAACTTCAAAATATGGAACAAATTCCCATGTATAAGGTGGGGTGCCCCCATTAAAATTTAATGGATACCAAACATCAGAGTTTTCATTAAATGTAGGCAAGACATCTGTCAATATTTTTGGAGCCTCCACGCAATCCATACACAAATTTAATGTGAGTTCTGTAATCCCATTATTTACAATTTCTGTAGGAGTGTTGCTTAAAAACTCACGTGGCTCCGAACCAGAATAATCAATAATCGCAAATTCATCTATAACTCCGTCGTTAAGATTTTCGGTATCGTATTCAATTAATTGCACAAAAAATTTCGCACAATAATCAGAATTAAAATATTCTTCA
>JAQVEY010000410.1 GCA_028697515.1 Bacteroidales bacterium
TTATGCCGGGAGCAGGAACTTTTATTAATAATATCACTTCTGTTCCATATCTACTGGAAGGATTGGTTCCTTTAACGGAATATGATGTATATCTTTATTCTGATTGTGGTGGAGACGGAATTAGTCAACCAACTGTTCCTATCTCTTTTACAACTTATGCTGCTCCTGTTGATTTGGATGTTTGTAATCTTGAAATATCAATTCCCGACAATTCGTTTACTATGATTAATTTTAATGTTACAGGATTAAATCCGGTAAATGAATATACCGAGATTGGACTTAGCTCTGTTTCTTTTATCATTGAACATCCCTATGATGGTGACGTTGATATGTATCTTGAATCTCCCGAAGGAATTCAGGTAACTTTAATTGAAGATGTGGGAGGAATTGGAGATAATTTCGGAGATGTTAGTGGCTCGTGTTCTTTTAAAACTATCCTTTCTTTAGATCCTGTAAACGGTCCTATTCTTGGAGGTGTTCCTCCTTTTAACGGCAACTACTCAGCCATAGGAAATCTATCAGACTTTAACACAGGAGCAGACTTAAACGGATTATGGAAACTTAAAATAGCCGATGATAATAATCTTTATACAGGCAAACTGCAATATTTTGATTTAACATTTTTCGAGACAAAAGCTCTCGTTATTCTTGATACAATATTTTATGAAAACACGATTAACGACGGAAGTATAAGTAATACTGCAAATGTCTTATTATACAATGAAACCTTTTCGCATAGCGGAATGCTAAATGAAGGGACTGATTATACGTTAACAAATCTTCCTAATGGTTTAAATGCTACAATAAGTGTTATTTCGCCGGCAGTTGCACAAATAGTTCTTTCGGGTAATGCCATAAATCATATCACTGATATTGATAACCTGATTTTAAGTTTTAATAATGAGGCATTTACAGGAGCTAGTATTTCTGAAATTGAAGGTACAGAGTTTAATTTTAGAATAGACTTCTTTGCCATGACAAATATTACAAATGACACATTACCTGAAACAGCCGTTTGTGCAGGAGAAGAGTTTCCATATTACATGCCATATTCTATCATAAATACTGGAGAATCTGACTTAGTAGAGGGAACAGAATTGACAATAAATGTTGAATATCCAATTGGCACACCTGCGTTTGAAGAAGCTGTATTTTTAGAACTTGACCTACCTGTTGGAGATACCCTTACCGGAATATGCACTAACCCATTGTATTTTGAAACTTCAGGCGAACATATTATTTCAACAGAAATAACTACTACAGACGATTTTATTTTAGATGACAATCTTGTTGAATTGGTTTATCAGACGGTAACTCATGATGTAAGTTTCCCTCAAGCAATAAATGATACAATTATTGCAACAGAATTTCCTTACGAAATATATACTACTGCAAGTTTCGATCCTCCAGAGTACACTCAAGTTCTTTATTATTTTTGGAATGATGTTCAAGGAGCTTTTTGGACAGACGTCTTAGCAGAAGGATGGATATATCTTAACACAGAATCTTCTTATTGCTACATTTCTGACTCGGTGTATATAGGTTTTATAAGTAAGCTTTATACTAATTCTATTAACGATATTTACCTTTATCCGAATCCAACAAAAGAAAAAATATACTATAGCTCAACAAACAATGATATTTTACGTATAAAAATATGTGGCATTGACGGTAGAATTTATAATGAAATAACCAAAATTAAAGATTTAGAAAAAAATGAATTGGATGTTTCATTTCTTAGACCGGGCATGTATTTGATTATAATGGAAACTAAAAACGGAAACATTAACAAGACTTTTATTAAAATATAATGAAACGCATTTATTTACATATCCTATTTCTTTTACTGTTCACCAGTTGTTATTACATAGGAGTGGCTCAAACAAATAATTTGAGTAAGGATTATAATAATCCAACAGTAATTGATTACAGTAACGGTGATATTTTTTACAGTATTTATGTGTCTTCGGGCGAAAGTACTCCATTACAAATCCCTGATTGTAATAGGCTTTATAAACCTAACAACAGTTACTACTCTTTTACTGCAAATAACAGCGGAAGTTTTTGCATTGAACATGATTTCCGAGATTCACTAATTGGTGGTATCAGTCTTTTTACGATAAATAATGACCAAATAAAAGAAATATATTATACGTTTTTCAATACTGATCTTCTTAAAATAAACTTCTCTGACATTAATCTTGCAGGACAAGAAATAGTTGCACAGATTTGGTTTGAAAACTCTGAATTTGAAGCAATAACTCATTTAAAATTAAAACAATACGAACAACCAAATTCTTTTAAAGTTCCGACCATTGATGTAACAGGACAGACTCCCGAAGAACTTGTCACTAATGTTTTGTTTTCGGGATGTTTACAGGCAACCAACGTAACCTACAGCGGAAGTCTTCAAAGTATAGGATATTTTAGTAATGGCAATCCCGGTCTTGATTTTGAAGAAGGTATTATATTATCCACCGGTAAGGCTGTTGATGCTGCCGGACCAAATAACACAGGCTCGAAAAGCAGTGGAATGGGAACATTAGGAGATGCCGACCTTACTTCAATGGCAGGAATGATAACATTTGATGCAGCTGTATTAGAATTTGATTTTCAACCAACCGGTGATACAATTTACATGGAATATGTTTTTGCTTCGGAAGAGTACGAAGAATTTATCGGAGGATCATATAATGACGTTTTTGCCTTTTTTGTCAGCGGAGGTCCAGAAGGATATGTGAATGAAAATATCGCTGAAGTTCCAGGAGTTGATATTCCTGTGTGTATTAACAATGTGAATTCAACAGATAATTCCGAATATTTTGTAAGTAATGTCGGTGGAGTTGACATTCAATATGATGGAATGACCGTTACACTG
>JAQVEY010000028.1 GCA_028697515.1 Bacteroidales bacterium
AAATGAGTGATAATCAGATATATCAATCAGAAAACTTTATAAGTTTTACTATATTTTGCTTTTGATTGTAATAGTTAATTTTCAAATAGTAAACCCCATCTGCAAAGTCGCTAATATCAACAGCATTTAACCCCTCAAACAGATTAAAATCACTGACAACTCTTCCTAAAGCATCAATAATTTGAGCATCAGCATTTTCGCTAATTTCAACAAATAGCTCTGAATTTGTCGGATTTGGATAGACTTTTACATTGTCTGTAACAAAAGTATTTATTCCCGAGCATAACTGACATTCCGAAGTATCTGTGCACAATCCCTCTGTAATTATTACTGCATAATTACCATTTGCTTGTGGAATAAATATTCTGTCCGTTTCACCTTCAATTTGAGCATAATAATTTTCACAATCAACCCACTGATATGTTCCGTTAGTATTATTTGCAGACAGTATATTATCCTCATAAGTTATGCTTACATTTACAGCAAAAACACTTAAATTTAGCGTAACAACCGAGTCGCAACCATTTATTGCTACAAAAGTCTCTGTATATTCTCCTTCTTCATCTATTGTTTGACTGCCAAGAATATACGTCTCTCCTGCACAGATTTCAGCATTTACTGTTTCATTAAAGACTTCTTTTATTATTAGATTTAGAATATAAATACTATCACAAGAATTTACAGTTTGCAGATTATCATAATATGTCCCCTCTTCTGTATATTCATCTCCACGCCAAGTGTAAATCTCTCCCTGACAAATTGCAATGTCCTCCTCAAACTCATAAACAGGATATACACTCAGATTCAATACATAAACACTATCACAAGAATTTACGGTTAGCAAACTATCGTAATATATTCCCTCAACTGAATATTCGTTCTCACGCCAAGTATAAGTCTCACCTGAACAAATACCATAATCTTCGACAAATTCGTAAATCGGATTAACGGTAAGATTTAGCACAAAAACGCTATCGCAGGAATATTCTGTTTGCAAACTGTCATAATAAATGCCTCCGACTGAGTAATCATTTCCTCGCCATGTGTAGGCTTCTCCTTCACAAATTGTAACATCTTCCGAAAACTCATACACTGGATATACAATCAGATTTAAGACATAAACACTATCACAAGAATTTACGGTTAACAAACTATCGTAATATAATCCCTCAACTGAATATTCATTCTCACGCCAAGTATATGTCTCGCCTGAACAAATGCCATAATCTTCTATAAATTCGTAAACAGGATTAACCGTAAGATTTAGCACAAAAACGCTATCGCAGGAATATTCTGTTTGCAAACTGTCATAATAAATGCCTCCGACTGAGTAATCATTTCCTCGCCATGTGTAGGCTTCTCCTTCACAAATTGTAACATCTTCCGAAAACTCATACACTGGATATACAATCAGATTTAAGACATAAACACTATCACAAGAATTTACGGTTAGCAAACTATCGTAATATATCCCCTCAACTGAATATTCATTCTCACGCCAAGTATATGTCTCGCCTGAACAAATGCCATAATCTTCTATAAATTCGTAAACAGGATTAACCGTAAGATTTAGCACAAAAACACTATCACATCCAAAAACTGTAAACAGGCTGTCATAATAAATTCCTGTTTCGTTGTAATCATTTCCGTGCCAGTTATAAATATCTCCAAAACAAATGTCATGAGTTTCCTGGAAATTGTACGATGAATGCACATTTATAGTAAGCCATGTAGTGCTATCAAGCGCAGTCAAGATGTCTGTTACAGTAAGGCTGACAATGTATTCACCGGGGGCAGCAAAAAAGTGCAGAGGCTCCACTTCATATGAATATTCGCCATCACTAAAATCCCATAAATAAACATCACCATCAATACTATGGTCGGTAAACTGTACATATCCAGAATCACAAAACTCGGTCATATTTGCTTCAAACGAAGAAATTGGATAAGGAAGTTTTGTAAAAGGGTCTGTAATAACCGAACTCCACAAACCAAGAGTGTCTTTTGTCCTTAAATTAAAAAGATATTCCCCTTTCGGCATCTGAGTCATGTCAACGCTCATTATCAAGTCGTGCTGAGGTACTGGCTCGGATAAAATATAGTGCACTGCATTTTCATAATCAGTATTGAACCAATATTGATATTCGCTAATAAGATTTATTGGAGAATTGCTTACAGGATATTTGAAGAAATATGAATTAATAACTGAAGACCATACTCCACTTTCCTGTTTAAACCTGACATTGAAAGAATGTAATCCGTCTGTCAGCAACTCTGCCGGAACAGATGCCGTAATTGTAGCTTGTGGTAAAGGAGTAATTTCATTAGTGACAGCATTTGAAAAATCATTATCAAACCAATATTGGTAAGCACATATCTTTGCTGTATCAGAAGCACTGCCCTGTGTTTTATAGAAAAACTGTGAAATAGTGCTGCTCCATAAATTTCGTTCATCCTTCAAGCGAAAATGTATAATATTTATACCATCGTTTAAAGCAGATGCCTCAATAGAACCATTTATTAAAGCTACCTGAGCGGGGTCAATATTAACGGTAACGGCTGAGGCAATATCATTATTAAACCAGTATTGGTAAGCACATATCTTTGAAGTATCCGAATCACTACCAGCTGCTTTAAAGAAAAACTGTGAAATAGTACTGCTCCAGAGATTTTGTTCATCTCTGAAACGAATATGAATAATATTAATACCTTCGTTTAATTCTGAAGCATCTATAGAATCATTAATCATTACTACTTGGGAAGGAAATACATCCACTAACACAGCAGATGCTATTTCATTATTGAACCAATATTGATATGCATTGATATAATGAGTGTTTGCTTTTAAAAAGAACTTAGAAACAACAGAACTCCATATCTCCTGTTCGTCCATCACCTGAAAACTTATACTATTTAGACCGTCAGCAATACTGTTGGCATCAACTTCAGCCATTATATCGGCATTTTTTTCGGGTGTAATAAAAACAGTGTCAATATTTACCAAATCACTATTGAACCAATACCTGTAAGCTGCTATGCGATTTGTATCAGAAACTGCTCCTTTTGTTTTATAAAAGAATTTTGATATTGGTGATGAATAAACATCGTTGTTATCAAATGCCTGAAAATTAAAAACATTCAAACCCTGCAAAAGACTTGATGTTTCTATGTCTAATTCTAAAACTGCCTGTTGCTGAGGAACAATAATTTGAGTTATGCGAGTCTCAAAATCATCATTAAACCAATAGGTATATCCATTAATTTGATTTTGCGCCGTTACATAAACAGCACAAAAACATAAAATAATGAGACAGATTTTTCTCATGATTAAAGCCTAGTTTTCCTGAGCACCTACTGTAACCTGTATGTTTAGTTTGCCCTGACTATCAGTGGCTGTAGGGATTTGTTTGAACTGAATATGCGGATTAAGGGGTACTGCACCATCTTTATATGGGTTATCTCCTCCGTATATACCACAATCTGTTCCACTCATCCCAACACCAATTGCAGCCGACGTGTCAGATAAATGATAATCATAAGTATAGCTAAAATCTGCAACATTTGGTACATTAACAAAAAGTGGTGAGAAGGCAGTTTCATAAAGGCAATTGGAATAAGTCCCTGCATTAAGATCTGCACTTTCCGCACCAAATACGCAGTTGTTAAAAAAATTATTGGAACAACCGCTAGACCAATAGCTAGTTGAGGTGTTGGAATGCCTGAATATATTATTACTAAAATTACAATTTGAAACTTCATATATTACATAATTGCCAGAAATTCCATTTTTTAAAATGATATTATTTTTAAATTCAGTATTAGCATTAAAAGATCTAATCATATTAGTAATAATTGAACTTTCTACAACAACACCTTGTGTGCTAGCACCGTAAATTGAATTTCTTACAATACAATCTTTTATAAATATATTTTCAGCACCATAGTTTGTGCCGCTTGTGGTATAAGCAAGACTTATATTATCTAAATTGCATCTACTTATTAAAATATTATTCACATCTCCATCACTAGCAGTACTTCCCATAAAAATATCCCCACTTAAATAGACACCCTGTAAAACGCTATTACTTGAGCCAGTAGTAAAATAAATACTTCCTGATAAAGCTGTTCTACCGGTCGCCTGTGTTGAGTCCGGGTAATGTCCTGCACCAAATATATGGACTCTTTTACTAATTAATAAACTACCTATACCAAAACTACCTCCAGGTAAATATATATAATCACCATCGACAGCAGCAGTTATTGCATCTTGTAAAGATGAATGAGTGCTTGAGCTGGTTTCATTCTGCACAACAAAAACTGCCTGTGAAAATACTGTTGTAGAAAAGGCTATCGCAATAAAAAATAAAATCTTTTTCATAGTTTTAAATTTAACAATTTACTACAAATATATTAAATATTTAAATCCACAAAAATAATAACACAGGATTTGATTAACTAAAATATCATTTTTCAAGCTCATTTTTAAGTATAATAATCTCATTTTATTTTCATATAATAAAAATAATTATATTTGCCTTGAGCATTTTAAACTATAAATATAATGGAAAGAAAAAACTTATTCTTTATTGCATCTTTTTTGACACTATTTATTTTTAACACTAATAGCGGATTTTGTCAAAATGTAGGTATTTCTGAAACATCAATAACGCCAGACGCCTCATCAATATTGGAAATCCGCACTACAGATAAAGGAGTACTTTTACCGAGAATTGCATTAATAGATGCAAATGATGAAACAACAATAAGCAATCCTTCAAACAGCTTATTAATTTACAACACCTCAACAGCAGGAACAGAGCCAGATAATGTAATACCTGGTTATTATTATTGGTGTGATTTAGATTCAAAATGGTTGCTGATAGGAAATGTTAACACAGAACCTGAGGCTTGGCTTCTTGAAGGTAATGCCGGAACAAATCCAACTGACAATTTTGTTGGGACTACAGATGCCCAGGATTTGATTTTTAGGACAACTGATTCTGAAAGAATGCGTATTAAATCCACTGGTAATATAAGTATAGGTGGAGAGGATGCTTGGGGGAAGTTAACTGTAAATAATGGAAGAATTGTAGTCCAAAATGAAACTGGTTATAGCGGTTCTGGAGCTGCATGGTATAAAGATAACCCATGGTTGTACTTATGGAATATGGATACCGAATTAGCTGAATATCAGGGAGGAAATATATTGTTTGCTGCAATGGAAAATTCTATTCTCGCTGCTGATATTTGCATGATTGAAGGCGTACGTGAAAATGCAATAGATAATAATACTGCATCCAGACTTGTTTTTTACACACGACCTTCTGCAGATTACATGCAACAAAGAATGGTCATTGATTCTGAAGGTTTTTTCACTTTTAAACCTGAGAATGACGCAAATAAAACAATTATAATTAATGATGACGGAATTGGAACAACATCAGAGCCGACAATTGTTCCCTCAACTCATTTATACGGCTTTCTAGGCACTGATACCAGAGCCTTTTGGAGGGGATATGCTAATTCTTTTGTAAGCTTATCTTCAAAAAAATGGAAGACAAATATAACTCCTCTTGCGAATGATAAGAGATCAGAGTTGTACAATGATTTCCTGAACTTAAATGTAGTTAGTTATAATCCTGTTCGCGAAATAACTGACACATTGGGCAATAAAACCGGTGAAGAATTAATGCCATTAACTTTTGGACTTATTTCTGAAGATTCGCCCAAAATCATTGTTGACGAAAGTGGAAACGGAATAAAATTATATGAATATATTTCCTTGCTTACTGTTGCTCTGCAGGAATCAAATAAAAGAATTGATGAACTCGAGGCAAAATTAGCCGAATACGAAAAACAATCGGGCAAGACGAGTCAAAAAGATAAGAAAAGCCGGACTAAGAAATAAAAAAGCCGGAAGAAAACTCTTCCGACTATTATAAAATTAAAGCGAACGAAAGAATATATACCCAAATTATAATTTAGCTAATAACTTTGTTTTTTCGACAAGGCTTATAAATTCTGTTCTGTAACCAAATTCATCTTCTCCCTTAGCTTTCTTTGCCCATAAAAGAACATGATCGTAAGAAGCAGATCCTTTAAATTCAGAATCTCTTAATAACATACCGTATTCTGCTACCGCTACGGCTAAAAGAAAATTGTTTGAATTTTCCTTTTTAACTAGATCTTTTACAGTAACTTTTGAAGTAATTAAACGGCTAGTTTCCTGTCCAGGCTTTTTATATCTTATTTTCAAGGTCATAATATCATCGCTTTTTACTATTTGAGATGTCTGATAGTTCAAGGGATCAACATTTGATGAACCTGATTCACCATCAATCATAACCAATTCATAAATTGCTGTAACGGTATGTCCGCTACCAATCTCACCGGCATCTTTCTTATCATCATTAAAATCTTCTTTATTCAACATTCTGTTTTCATACCCTATCAGTCTGTATTCTTTTACCTTACCGGGGTTAAATTCAATTTGAATTTTAACATCCTTAGCTATAGTATATAGCGTTCCCCACAATTCTTGTCCGAAAATCTTATTTGATTCCATTATATTATCAATGTATGCATAATTACCGTTGCCCTTATTTGATAATTTCTCCATTTTAGAATCCTTGTAATTTCCCATTCCAAATCCGAGAATTGTTAAATATACCCCTTGATCTCTTTTTGATTCAATAAGTCTTTCCATTTCGCCATCTGAACTTGCACCAACGTTAAAATCCCCAT
The DNA here is from genome assembly GCA_028697515.1 of Bacteroidales bacterium. GTDB lineage: Bacteria > Bacteroidota > Bacteroidia > Bacteroidales > ML635J-15 > Bact-19. Next base: position 6,745 of record JAQVEY010000028.1, read on the forward strand.
CCGAAGCAAGTATAACTCTGTTGTTACCACCTTCTATAAAATTTTCTACTGCAATTTTATATGCTAACTCTATTCCTTCACCACCGGCAGTTGAACCTCCTGCAGACAGTTTGTCAAGAGCAGCAAGTATCTTGTTTTTATCTTTTCCACTTGTCGAAGGTAATACACAACCTGCCGCTCCAGCATAAACAACTATCGAAACCTTATCTTCTGGACGAAGTTTATCAACAAGAATTCTGAAAGATTTTTTTAATAGAGGAAGCTTATTGTCATAATCCATTGAACCTGATACATCAATTAGAAAAACCAAATTGCAAGGAGGGATACTTTCTTCTGCAATGCTCTCTCCCTGAATACCAATCAGTAATAATTTATTTTTTGAATTCCATGGGCAATCTCCCAATTCAAGATGTGTAGCAAAAGGGTGCTCTCCTTTCGGATTTTCATAATCGTAATCAAAATAATTGATCATTTCCTCAATTCTGACAGCATCTTTGTATGGCAGTGTAGAGCTATTTATAAACCTACGCACATTCGCATAAGATGCTCTGTCCACATCAATAGAAAATGTGGACAACGGATCGTCAACAGACTTCTTAAAGTTGTTTTCCTGAATAAAATCATATGATTCAGTATTATGCTCAATATAGGACTCATCAACATCATAAGAAGAGTATACATAACCAGAGTTGCTACCACAAACGGGGGATTGTACTCTTGCCCTGCCATCTTTAGTTTTTTCACAACTCACATTGTAATCCACTAGTTCTTTTTCTTCAGCTGCAAGTAATGTCAAATCAAGAAAAACAGTCATCTTATGATGCTGATTTTCGGCAAGAATTATGTTTTTTTCGTAATATTCTACATAGCCAGAATAATTAACTCTAATACTATACACTCCAGGATCCAAATCTTTAAATTCAAAAGCTCCAATTTTATCTGTTTTCACTGTGCTTATTATAATACTCATATTATATAGCTTTACTTCTGCTCCAGACAGTGAATTTCCTGTTGAATTATCTCCAACAGTTCCCGAAATTGATCCGGCAGCAAAGCTCATCGAAGTTATTGCGAGAGCCAATCCGATTAAAAAAAGTTTTGTTTTCATAGTTTTATGTTTTAAAATTTATATTCGGCGTTGTTGATGAATATTAATTTTTGTTTCCATAAATGTTGAATGATTTTTTTATTTTTGAAAAAAATACAGATTGAAAAGACTTTTAAAATATATTGAAGACTTTTGGTTTTTATTTTTTCCTCATACTTGTGAAGCATGCGGTACTGCATTATATAAAAATGAAGGTCCAATTTGTTTTAAATGTTTATACGAATTACCTCGAACAGATTATTGCTCTGATCCTGAAAATCCAATAGTACAATTATTTACAGGCAGAATTAAATTAGAAAAAGCAACAGCCTTATTTACTTTTCATAAAGGAAGTCGTTTTAGGAAACTTCTTCATAGTTTGAAATACAAAAACAAACCTGAAATTGGCATTTTACTAGGAAAAGAGCTCGGAGCAGCAATGCTAAGATCTAAAAATTTTATTGGAATAGATTACATCATTCCCGTGCCTTTGCACGCAAACAGACTTAAGCAAAGAGGCTATAACCAAAGCGAAATGATAGGTCAGGGAATTTCGGCAGTTACAAAAATACCACTATTAATTAATACTCTCATCAGAAATGTAGAAACTGTTACTCAAACAAAAATGACAAAAGAGGAAAGGTGGAAAAATGTATCTGGAAAGTTTAGTATTACTGATGCTGAGATAATAAAAAATAAACATATCTTACTTGTTGACGATGTTTTAACAACAGGATCTACCATTGAAGCCTGTGGAGAAGTATTACTGACTGTTGATGGACTAAAGCTTAGCATAGCTGTTCTGGCCAAAGCATAAAAAAAGGTTGATAAGAAAGAATTCCTATCAACCCGATGATAAATAATCTACTACTAAATAATTCCTTTTTTATGTTTTTCAGTAATTGCATTAAGCATATCGTCAGTCATTGCATCTAGATTATAACTTGGTTTCCATCCCCATTCTAATCTTGCAGCTGTATCATCAACATCATTAGGCCAAGAATCTGCAATTGCCTGACGGAAATCAGGATTATAAGTAATTTCAAATTCCGGAATTCTCTTTTTTATAGAATCGGCTATTTCTTTTACACTGAAACTCATTGCACCAACGTTAAAATCACAGTGATGTTTTAATTTGGAAAAATCAGCCTGCATCAAATCAATAGTAGCTTTAATACAATCAGGCATATACATCATCGGCAGACGCGTATCTTCCTTTACAAAACATTCATATTTTTTATTTTTAACTGCTTCGAAGTAAACAGCTACAGCATAATCAGTAGTCCCACCACCCGGAAGGGTTTCGTGACTTATAATGCCAGGATAACGTAATCCTCTAACATCAAGTCCATATTTTTTTACGTAATAGTCACCCAACAATTCGCCGGCAACTTTTGTTAGACCGTACATGGTAGTTGGTTTTAAAACTGTTTCCTGTGGAGCTCTATCGAGAGGAGTGCCCGGACCAAATACAGCAATTGAACTTGGAACCAAAACCTGTTTCATTTTCATTTCACGTGCTATTTCCAATACGTTGAGCAAACCGTTCATATTTACATCCCATGCCAGCATTGGATTTTTTTCTCCATTACCTGATAAGATTGCCGCCATATTTACAATGATGCTAATATCATATTTTTTACAAGCTGCATATAAATCATTTTTGTTAACAGCATCAAAAAACTCGAAAGGTCCCGATTCAAGAACTGCTTGCGATGGAGCAGTTTTACGACCTGTACCTATTACATTCTCATTACCGTAGATTTTTCTTAATGTAAGTATCAATTCCGAACCTATTTGTCCTGATGACCCGATAACCAAAATTCTTTCCATATTCTTTTTGTTTTGTTAATTAACTTTAAAATTTCGTCCAAATATATATAAATTATTATTCTTGTCAAATATCAGAACTCATTTATTAAAAATTTATAATTAGCTGATTATTAGAGATATACATTAATTTGATAATTTTCTTAATTAACATTTTCTGATATTATTGTTAAAAACAACAAAAAATATTTGGAATATAAAATTTTATTTTTTATCTTTGACCAACCGTTCAGTCAAAAATGTCTATAATATGGCACCGAAAACAAAAAAACAATTTGAAGAAGTCAGAATTGAGAAGAAACAACAAATAATTAATGCTGCTTTAAAGTTATTTGCAAATTATGGGTTTCATGAGACCTCCATTAGTAAAATTGCCAAAGAAGCATGGATATCAAAAGGGCTTTTGTATAATTATTTTGTAAGCAAAGAAGCTTTGCTTAGGGAAATTATGGCAGAATTCAGTGAGACAATAATGAATTTAATGAACCCCGATCATGATGATGAAATCACTTCACAAGAGATGGAGGATTTCTTTACGCTGATAATAGATCTCCTTAAATCAAATAAAGAACAATGGAAGTTATATCATCAGATTTCGATGCAACATGGAGTAACTGAAGTTTTAATGGAAGAGGCATTTTTGTTGAAGATGGGAAAGAATCAGCAACTTATATATAAATATTTTGTCGAAAGATTCGATAATCCGGAGCTTGAAATGTTTATCTTCTCATCAATGTTCAAAGGGTTTTCTGTCTTGTATGTATTCTCAGAAAATGATATACCTGATGAGATAACAAATGAGTTTAAAAAAAGACTGAAAGAAATGTTTATTAAACCTAAAAAATAGCATGAAAAATAAAATTATCATCACTGCATTTGTGCTTTGTGTATCTACTTTTATTCATGCACAAGATGCAAAAGAAATCGTTCGAAAAGCTAATGAAAAATCAAACGGCAACTCTAGTTACACTGAAATGACAATGAAAATTGTACGCCCCACTTATGAACGAAGTATCTCGATGAAAGCATGGTCGTTGGGGACAGATTATTCGATGGTTTACATAACTGCTCCTGCAAAAGAGAAGGGGCAAGTTCACATGAAACGTGAAAAAGAAATGTGGAATTGGCAACCAACTATTAACAGAATGATAAAACTACCACCTTCTATGATGATGCAGTCGTGGATGGGCAGCGATTTCACAAATGATGATTTAATTAATCAGGCTTCAATTGTTAATGATTATACACATAAATTGTTGGGAGAAGAAAAACATGAATCATATCTTTGTTACAAGATTGAGCTAATTCCAAAAGAAAATTCTAATGTAGTCTGGGGAAAGATTATTTTACTAATTAGCAAGGATGACGAATTTATTCTTAAATCGGAATATTATGACGAAGATAATGATTTGATTAAAACCGAATTTGCTTCTGATGTCAAAATGCTGGGTGGCAAAAAGATACCATCCAAGTTCACTACAATTCCTTCGGACAAAAAGGGGAACAAGACGATTATGATAATGGACAATATAATTTTTGATTACAAATTGGATGAGACATTTTTTACACAACAGAATATGAAGAAGATTAAATAGTGTCTAGAGTGCCTAAAATACTTAGAGTGCCTAGAGTACTTAAATTGAAAAAAAAATTAAAATATGAAAGAATGAAACATTGTATTAACATAAGCCAAAGTACTTTAGACACTTTAGACACTTTAGGCACTTAAAAAGTAAAAATGATAAAATAATAAAATATAATAAACCATAACCCTAAGTACTTTAGGCACTTTAGGCACTCCAAGTACTCTAGGCACTAAAAAATAAACTATGAACTACTTTAAACTCGCATGGAGAAATATTTGGAGGAACAAGAAACGTACTCTGATTACGGCAGCTTCGATTTTCTTCGCATTGTTCTTTGCAATTTTAATGGTAGGATTGCAAGAAGGGACTTATGCACACATGATAAAAATTTCGGTCGAAGATTTTTATGGATATGCACAAGTTCATGGAAAAGGATTTTCTGAAGAGAAAACTCTAACTAACTCATTGGATTACAACCAGAAAATTATTGATTATCTGAAATCGAACGAAAATATAAAACAAATTCAACCTCGCATTGAGAGTTTTGCCCTTGGCGCATTTGCTGACAAATCGAAAGGGGTAGCAATTGTAGGCATTGATCCCAAACTGGAGTTTGAAAAACCTATGATAAAAAAACGCCTTATTGCCGGCAATTTAGATGATATTTATGATGGAGGAATTGTTGTTACAGAAAAACTCGCCGAGTATCTCGGTGCAGAAATAGGAGATTCATTAGCGCTTATTGGACAAGGTTATCAGGGGATGAGTGCGGTTGGTTTATATAAAATTGTAGCACTGATCTCAATGCCAAATCCAATGCTAAATTCCGGACTTGCTTATATTGATTTAGAAAGTGCTCAGGAGTTATTTAGTTTACAGGGAAGAGTTACAGGGCTGTCATTAAGTTTCAACGATAATTCTATTTTCAAAGAAACAACTGAAGAACTGCGAGCAAACCTTCCCGAAGGCTATGAAATTTTCCATTGGGAAGAAGAAATGCCGGAAATGAAACAGTTTGTAGAGTCTGACCGGGCAGGAGGACAAATATTTTTATTTATACTTTATATTATTATTGGATTTGGCATTTTTGGA
>JAQVEY010000411.1 GCA_028697515.1 Bacteroidales bacterium
GATATTGGATATTTTGTAAATATTAGCGTAAATACTTCAACAAACCTTATACAAGGACAGGAATGTCAGTTGTTCCTGCATCAGGTTATTAGGGAGGATGCCCAACTTTTATTCGGATTTATAGATAAAAAAGAAAGAGAATTATTTAGATTATTGATTTCTGTCAGTGGTATAGGTCCTAATACTGCAAGATTGGTTTTATCATCAATTAGTTCGCATGATCTTTCTGAAGCTATAATAAAAGACAATATCGTTTTATTACAAAGCATTAAAGGTATTGGAAGCAAGACTGCTCAAAGAATAATTATTGAATTGAGAGATAAGATATCAGATATAAGTATAGAAAATAATCAAAATTTTTCATTATCAAACAATACTTTGCATAAAGATGCGTTAAATGCATTAACGATGTTGGGATTTTCAAAACCAGCAGTTGAAAAGGTATTGATAAAATTGTTTAAAGAAAAAAATAATCTTTCGCTTGAAGAGGTTGTTAAGCTTGCTTTAAATTATTTGTAAAAACTAAGATATTGGCAGGGAAGGTTTTTAAATATTTATTTTTTGGCGGATTAATTATAAGTCTGATTTCAGTAATTTTTCCATCAAATGCAGAAATTAATGATTTCATGGGCGGTAATGCTTTGCCCCGGGAAGAAAACGGCTATCTGGACGACACAATCAAAGAAATTCAGTTACCTTATCCTTTACCGAACGAAAATCTTAATCCCACTTTAAATAATGATAACAGTCCTTTGTATGGAACAAATCCTTCAAATTTAAGCACTGAGATAATATATGATGCAGAAACTAATGAATATATTTTTGTTAAAAAATTAGGTGATGATGTAATTGAAACCCCTTTTTCAGTAAGTTTTGATGAATATCTTGAATATGATTTTGATAAAGCAATGAAATCATATTGGAGACAACGTTCAAAAAGTGATATCTCCGAAAGTCGCGAAACCCTTATTCCTAAATTAGAAGTCGGAGGAGAGATTTTTAACCGCATTTTCGGTGGAAATGTTATTGATATTAAACCTCAAGGTTCTGCTGAATTGAGCTTCGGTCTTGATATTTCAAGAGTTGATAATCCTGCATTGCCAGTTTCAATGCAACGTGTAACAACATTTGATTTTAACGAAAAAATTCAGATGAATGTCGTTGGTCAGATTGGAGATAAAATGAAAGTTAACGTTCAATATGATACCGAAGCAGCTTTTGATTTCGAAAACTCAGTTAAGCTTGAGTATACTGGACATGAAGATGAAATTATTCAAAAAATTGAAGCAGGTAATGTTTCTTTGCCATTAACCGGAACACTTATTACAGGTAGTCAAAGTCTTTTTGGATTTAAAACCGAAGCCAAATTCGGCAAAATGACAGTTACAACAATATTTTCTCAACAAAAAGGAGAATCTTCTTCAATTACTGTTGAAGGAGGAGCACAAACAAAAGAATTTGTTATAAAAGCTGACCAATACGAGGCAAATAAGCACTTTTTCCTTTCGCATTATTTTAAAGAAAATTATGATAGAGCTTTGGCAGGATTACCTGTAATTAATTCAGGGATAAATATTACTCGTATTGAAGTATGGGTTACCAATAAAACAGGTAACTATACCGATTCGAGAAATATAGTTGCATTTTATGATTTGGGCGAAAGTAATGATAATGACATACAGTCAGATTATGTTAGAGATGCAAATGGACAATTAGTAACAGTATATCCACAAAATGATATTAATAATTTGGGACAAATTTCGGAAAACTTTCCTGATATTAGAGATATCAACCAAGTAAACACAACTCTTTTAGGGATAGGAATGACAGGTGGTACAGACTATGAAAAAATTGAGTCTGCACGTCTATTACAGTCATCAGAATATTCGGTAAATTTAAGATTAGGTTACATTTCGCTTAACTCTACCTTAAGCGCTGATCAGGTACTTGCTGTTGCTTATGAATATACTGTCGGTGGTAATGTGTTTAAAGTTGGGGAATTTTCAAATTCTGCAATCACAGCACCGAACGCATTGGTTTTAAAACTTATTAAAAGCACATCATTTACCCCACGGATAAAAGCTTGGGATTTGATGATGAAAAACATTTATAACATTGGTGCATATAAGCTTACAAACGAAGATTTTATTTTTGACATTATGTATAATAATGACAAAACCGGTACTGAAATTAATTATTTACCTGCAGGAGCAATTGACAGTATCAGACTGCTCGAAGTTTTAAATCTCGATAATCTTAACTCACAATTAGACCCGTATCCAGATGGTATGTTTGACTACGTCGAGTCTTATACTGTTAACTCAACAAATGGTCGAATTATTTTTCCTGTCAGAGAACCTTTTGGGTCTTATTTGAGGGGAAAAATTACTGGAGGTGCTCTTAGTTTAAATGATGTTGCGGATCAGTATGTTTTTCAGGAATTGTACGATAGTACTCAGAGTACGGCACGGCAAATTGCAGAAAAGAATAAATTCAAGTTGAAAGGTAAATACAAATCCGCTAGTGGGAGTGATATTTCGTTAAATGCAATAAATATTCCTCAGGGATCTGTTTCTGTAAATTCCGGTGCGGTTAAATTAACAGAAAATGTTCATTATACTGTTGATTATAATTTGGGAAGGGTTAAAATTATAGATGCTGGTATCCTCGAATCGGGTAGTCCAATTACTATTTCGTTGGAAAGTAACTCCATGTTTAATATTCAGACAAAAACTCTGATCGGATCTCATTTTAATTACGAATTTTCTAAAGACTTCAATGTAGGGGCAACTATCCTGCATTTGAACGAAAAGCCACTTACCCAAAAAGTCAGTATTGGAGATGAACCTATATCAAATACTATTTGGGGTG
>JAQVEY010000029.1 GCA_028697515.1 Bacteroidales bacterium
GCTATCTCAATGAATTTTGCTACATGTTTAATCGACGGTATTTTGGCGAAACAAAATTTGACAGACTTCTGATAGCAGGGATTAGTTATAAAAATGAATTTAGATATAACATTAAGTAATCATTTAATTTTTCATTTCTTTTAAATTCAAATTTTCCTCAAAGTAAACGTAGGTTATTTACAAGTTACTTCAGCGTTTATAATAATACCAATATAGAAAGTCTGGCTATTAAAACAAATGATGGGTTAGTGAAGACTATAAATATTACTAATTCAAATCACGATCAATATAATTATAATTCTATTTCTTCTTATTACCGCAAAATATATATGCCAGAAAATACAATTTCATCTAAATACCTTGATGAAGATATTTTATACATAAATATTGCTGGGACAATGAATTATGATGTAGTCTCATATTTTGATTCGATTTATAATGAAATTAATTCAGCAGATGGAATTATCATAGACATAAGATATAATACGGGAGGAACAAGTATCGGGGCAGATGTTGCATGTTATTTTTCAGTACAAGATACAATTTTTCAGTTTGTAAAAACAAGGGTTAATAATGCGAATATGAGAGCTTTAGGAGCTTATACTGATACATCATTCAGTCATGTGGTTGGTTCATCAAGGCACTTTGAATACTCGGATTATTATAATGATGCAGCATATGTGACAGACACATTCGTTACTATTAACAATATACCAAAGAATAAAAGGATGCTAAATAAAAAGATAGTAGTTTTAGTTGATAGCAAAGTGCTTTCTGCAGCAGAGAATTTTTTAATGATTTTTAAAGATTTAGAACTGGCGACATTTGTAGGAGAACCTTCCGGAGGAAGTTGTTCTCAGCCTCTTCTAATTAAATTGCCAGGAGGTGGTATAGGCTTTGTTGCAACTCAAAAAACTTATATCGGCGAAAATAACGAATTTGAATATTTAGTTCCTGATATTGAAGTTTATTATAGTATTGAAGATTTTCTAAATGATAAAGATCCTATTCTAGAGAAAGGACTTATTGTTTTAAAAGGAATGCTCGACAATAAATAAATTGTAATTTTCTATAAATTGTTGGTAACATTAAAGTCGTATTTGCAAGTTGAATGCACTTTATTGCAATCCAGCATCAAAAATTAATCGCCACACAAAATTTTACTATATATTTGCAGCATAGAAAACCTATACAAAATGGAAGAAAAAAAAGAATCACTAAATTTTATAGAGCAAATAATTGAAGATGATTTGTCAACCGGAAAACACAAACAAATAATTACCCGTTTTCCACCCGAGCCAAATGGATATTTACATATAGGACATGCAAAATCTATTTGTTTGAATTTTGGGCTTAAAGAGACATTTAATGGTAAAACAAATTTGAGATTTGACGATACAAATCCTTCAAAAGAAGAAACAGAATATGTAGAGTCAATAATTGAAGATATTAAATGGCTAGGCTTTGAATATGATAATTTGTTTTACGCTTCGGATTATTTTGAACATTTGTACGAATGGGCTGTGATGCTTATAAAAAATGGCAAAGCTTATGTTGACGAACAAAATCCTGAACAAATAAGCGAACAAAGGACAAATCCTAGCGTTCCTGGTATAGAAAGTCCTTATCGGCATCGTAGTGTTGAAGAAAATCTGAAATTATTTCAGGAAATGAAAGAAGGCAAATATGCTGACGGTTCAATGGTTCTGCGTGCAAAAATAGATATGAATTCGCCAAATATGCACATGCGTGATCCTGTTATGTATAGAATAATAAAAAAACATCATCATCGCACAGGAGACAAGTGGTGTATTTATCCGATGTACGATTATGCTCATGGACAAAGCGATTATATTGAGGGAATAACACATTCAATTTGTACACTTGAATTTGAAGTGCACAGACCATTATACGAATGGTTTCTCGAACAAATTGATACAAGCGGTAAACGTCCTCGGCAAATCGAATTCGCCCGTCTTAATATAACATATACTGTAATGAGTAAACGTAAACTGCTCGAGCTAGTAAAAAACAATTATGTTAATGGTTGGGATGATCCTCGAATGCCAACAATAAGTGGATTTCGTCGAAGAGGATATACTCCTGAATCTATAAGAAATTTTGCAGATCGGATTGGAGTTGCCAGACGCGAAAATATGATAGATGTCGGATTGCTTGAGTTTTTTATCAGAGAAGATCTAAATAAAAACGCTAACAGAGTGATGGCAGTGTTAAATCCTTTAAAAGTCATTATTACCAATTATCCCGAAGGTAAAACAGAGCAACTTGATGCTCAAAACAATCCAGAAGATATTTCAGCCGGGAGCAGAAAATTAAGCTTTAGTCGTGAGATTTTTATTGACCAAGATGATTTTATGGAGAATGCCCCAAATAAGTTTTTCAGGCTTAAACCAGGTGGTGAAGTTAGATTAAGATACGGTTATTTTATCAAATGCAATGAAGTTATAAAAGATAGCGAGGGAAATATTACAGAATTACATTGCACTTATGATCCGGAAAGCAAAGGCGGACAATCTCCGGACGGTAGAAAAGTTAAAGGCACTATTCACTGGGTTGACTCCAAAACTTGTTTCGATGCAGAAGTAAGACTTTATGACAGACTATTTATTAAAGAGAATCCTGAAGATACAAACGAAAATGAAACATATCTTGATTATTTGAATCCTGATTCTTTAAAAACAATAACTGCCAAATTAGAGCAGTCACTAATAGATGCGAAACCCATGGAACGTTTTCAATTCGAAAGAAAAGGATATTTTTGTGTAGATAAAGACTCAAGACCTGATAAAATTGTTTTCAACAGAATTGTAACATTAAAAGATTCATGGACTAAAATTTCTGGAAATGAGTAAAGAAAAAAGAAATGCAATATTCCCTGGTTCATTCGACCCCTTTACAATAGGTCACGAATCTGTTGTTAAGAGAGCCTTGCCGTTATTCGACAAAATAATTATTGGTGTGGGTGATAATACCTCAAAAACAACAATGTTTGATTTAGAGAGGAGGATCGAGTACATTAAAATGGTCTTTTTTGGTGAACCCAAAATTGAAATTAAGGCGTATTCAGGACTCACTGTTGACTTCTGCAAGGAAAATAATTGCAAGTTTATACTTCGCGGACTCCGAACCTCAGCAGATTTCGAATTTGAACGTGCAATAGGTCAAACTAACAAATTGCTAAATAATAACATTGAAACCGTATTCATTCTTACACTTCCCGAACACACATTCATTTCTTCCAGCATAGTAAGGGACATAATTAAAAACAAAGGAGATATTAAACATTTTATTCCGTCTTGTTTATCACCAAAAGATTTTTTTTAATTGTTGCCACTAAGACACAAAGTATCACTAAAATAACAATAAAAAAGCATTTAGTTTTGAAGTGTTAACTTGTTAACTGACTAGCTAAGCAATGTCTTCATCGTGTAACTTTTCTCTGCGTAACTCTGTGGCTCTCTGTGGCTCTCTGCGTAATTATTTCCTTTGCGTAACTTCGTACACCGTTTAAGTAACACAGAGTATCACCAAGTTACACACAAAGTCTCACAAAGTATTTATTTTCTTTAATTAGTTACTAAATACTGGTGTGAGCCAGCAAGCGACAACTTACCCATTCTTTAATTTTCTCTGCTGTCCTCTGCGTATCTCTGCGTAACTCTAAATTAAAATATTTCAGAGTGAGCCAGGCGGCGACAACTTAACCCATTCGAGAACTTTCCTCTGCGTTTCTTTGCTGTCCTCTGCGGTTATCTGCGTTAAAATATTCCAGAGCGACCCAGCGAGCGGCATCTTAACCCATTTGTGAATTTTCCTCTGCGGTCCTCTGCGTCAAAATTTTTCTTTGTGTCCTCTGTGCCTTAGTGGTTCATTTTTCTTCGTGTCTTCGTGTCTTTGTGGCAATTATTTTTTTAGCTCCTGCCCTTTTTTCCTCTTTTTATATTCAAAAAACGCACCTGCCCCAATCATCAAAAACAAGGCTATAGAACAAGCATATGAAATTGCAACACCTTTTTTATACAAAACAGGAACAAATTCAAATTTAATAGTATGCTTACCTGCAGGAACTCGCATAGCACGCAAAACATAATTAGCCCTAAAATGATCCGCTTCTTTTCCGTCCACAGTTACAACCCAACCATGAGGATAATATATCTCTGAAAAGACTGCAAGTTGCTCTGAAGAAGCTTCTGATTCGTAAATGACAAAATCGGGTGCAACATCAACCAACTTTATTGTTGCTAAACTATCAAAACCTGCCTTATAACCACTAAGTTTATCCTGAAATTTTCTATCAATAACAGCTTCTATAGAAGGATTAAATATTTTAACAGCTTTAATTTCCTCATCAGCATTTTCGACAAACTTATAATCCTTAACAAACCATGCATTACCAAGTGCATCTTTGTTTACCATTGGTGCATAATCAGGGTGATAAATTAGATATTTTGCATTTAGCATATCAAGTATAGGAGTTTTTGCTTGCGCATCAAATAAAGACTGCACAGCAGTATCAGACATTCCATTTTGAAAACCATACTGCACAATATACTGTGCCATGTATAATTCCTGATACATAATGGAATCTGCCAATTCCTGATATCTACGCATTTTTGCACCACTGTAACCACCTATTGATTTGTGATAGAAAGATACGCTTCCATCATTAAAAACAGCTCTTGGATCAATATCGGAAACTCTATAATGCTTATCTGTATCTGCTAGAATATACTTATCTGCATTGGTCATTTCAAAAGGTATCTCGTATTTTCGTTTAGGAACAAAATTATCATCATTAAGATAGCGTCTATTGACAGTCCACATGTCGGCCAAAACGATAACTGCCATAAGTGCTATTGCAATATTAGGCTTAACTTTTTTTCTAATTAAGAAATAGACTACTGCAGCTCCAAGAATTATAAAAATCAATGATCTAAATGCATCATTTCTTACCATTGTAGCTCTATCCTCATAAATTGCATTGACGAAATCATTTTTAAACTCTTCTTTAGCTTGGTCATACTGAGGGTCATTAGGGAAAGCAGATGAAAAATATTCTGCCGTCTGAATTTCGTTTTTACCTTCACCGCTTAAACCAAAAACTGAAGGAGAAATTATAAATATCATTGTCATCAAACCTGTTACGCCTAAAGCAATATAAAAATAATTCATAAGTTTTTTCACATCGATCTTATTTTTAAATATCTCGACAAGAGCCAGAACCCCCAACAAAGGCATTGCCGTTTCGGCTATAACCAGTATCATCGAAACGGTTCTAAATTTATTGTATCCGGGGAAATAATCCAAGAAGAAATGTGTAATAAATTCCAAATTTCTTCCCCATGATAAAACAATTGAAAGGATAGTAACTGTCAATAGCCACCATTTTACTTTACCTTTAACCACAAATAATCCCAGAACAAAAAGGAATACAACAAAAGCACCTACATAAACAGGTCCAGAAGTCTGTATCTGATCTCCAAAGTAGGTTGGCATATTTTTAATGATTTCCTTTGCTGACGCCTTTCCGAATATGTCTGAAATAACTGTATAGGTTTCAGAATTTTCACTCAATTCAGTAGCAGATGCACCTCCTTTGACATTCGGAATAAGAAGAGTAAATGTTTCATCTATTCCATAACTATACTGAGTTGCGTATGATTTATCAAGTCCAGAGGTTCTATTACCATCAGCACTGGATAATTCGGACTCACCACGAATAGAATAAGGTATATATTCCTGAGTTGTCATAATAAATGCTGCATTTATACCCACCGACAGTAATACACCGATACTTAATATCCCTACTGTTTTAGCAAATCTTAATAAATATTTTTCTCGAATTGCCGATACAAGTTCAAAAATTCCGTAAATTAATATCATTAAACCAGTATAGTAAGTAATCTGGACGTGATTACTTAATATCTGCAAAGCCATAAAAAACGTCATCAGAAACATACCCGCCCAAGGTCGCTTACGTTCAAAGGCCATATAAATACCTCCAATGACAGGTGCCATAAAACCAATTGCAATAGCTTTGGTGAAGTGCCCCGCAGTAATAATGACAAAATAGTATGATGAAAAAGCAAATGCAAGGGATCCAAACATTGACAACCATGGATTTACCTTAAATGCATTAAGCAAAATATAGAATCCTAACAAATACCAAAAAATCAAATTCAATGGAGCCAATCCGCCTAAAATAAAAATCTGATATATCTTATTGAAAATATTTTCCTGTTTTGCCACAGATACTGCATAAGTAGGCATTCCGCTAAACATAGAATTATTCCAGAAAACCAAACGATCATTTGCTTTTTCATAATCGGTATTTGCCTTTGCAATGGCCATATAAACACTAAAATCGTGTGTCTCCAACCTCTTGCCTTCCAGTAAAGGCTTACTGTAGATTAAAGCTATCAGAAAAAATAAGACAACAGCAACTACATGTGGTAATAATTTCTTTAATAATTCCTTATTCATAACCAGTTTATATTTAATTCGTGGTAAAAATAATAACAAATAAGCACACTCAAACTAATCGCATTAAAAAAAGTTAAAACTAAAAGAAATATACATAATTAAATTTTTCATTTATTGTTTATATCTTTACCACGTGAAAAATAAGTTAATCTTAATATTATTGATCTTGTTTGTGAATCAGGCATATTCACAACACGAAGGGATAGAAAGACATTTCAATTCACATACTTTATACATTACTCCATACGAAGATTTAACGTATGTTGATGACACACTCACCGATTTTTTTCATAACTATCTTCCTCAAAATAAACAAACACTTCATCCGCTTGGTTGGTTAAACCCAGGCAGTCCTTTTGTACCAGCAATTTATTCTGAACAATCTTCCCATACATTCTGGTTCCTTAATAATTACACTCCATATATTCAGGATCATGACAATATTGTTTATTTTGATGCAACTAAACCATTTACAATCTTCAAGTTTTCAGGTGGGTCGAAATCTCCTGAAATTGTAAAATTTCTTCATACTCAAAATATTACACCATATTTCAATTTTACATTTAATTACGATTTGGTCAATTCAAATGAAAATAATGCCAATAATGTACATTATCAAAGAAACATTACAAAAACAAATTCTATAAGTCTTGCAACAGCATATACGAAGAAAAAATACCAATCACATTTTAATTTTTTATATAACAAAATTAATCACCAAGAAAACGGTGGGTTAAAGGATATCCAGACTTATGAGTCCACGAATTATCCATCAAATCTATATAGTGTAAATCTTGATTATGCTCAAAATTCGATGGGCCAGCTTGGTATTCAATATAATCATGAATTACGTTTTGGATCATATAGCTCTGATACTATTTTAATTGGAATTGATACAGCTATTAACAAAGTATTGAATAGTAATTTCTCTATCATACACGATATTAAAGCAGATAAATTTTACAGGCAATATAATGACATACCTGGCAGTTTCTACAGCAATATTTATAGAGACTCAACCATTACAAATGATTCTACATATTATAAAGTCATTGATAATAAGATACTGTTGAATTTTTTACTTGAAGGTAAAGGGAAAATTGAAAAGTTTCAGATTCTTGCCGGTATTGACAATTATTTGTATAATTATGGCTTTGATTCTACTTCTCAGACATATTTGTCGAACTATGTAACAGGTTCTCTCACTTTTGAGACAGAAAATTCTTCATTTTACTCTGAATTGAATTATTGTTTCGCTGGAGCAGATATTTTTGACACCGATATTTCCGCTGATTACTATCTTGATGTAACTGAAAATACAAATTTCAGTGCATACTTTGGTTTTTCTGTTATTAACCCTTCAATTTTTATGTACTACTATAAGTCAAATCATTTTGAATGGGAGTTAGATGCCTATAAAACAACGAATATTAGTGGAGGAGTAAATTTTAATTTTAGCGAGATCGATTTTGATGCAGGTGTGAACTTAAATATCCCTGACAATTATTTCATATTTGATACAGAATGTGTACCTAGACAAATTGCTGCCGCCAATCTTATATCTGATGCCTACCTGAGTAAAACTTTCAATTTTGGCAATTTCCACTGGTACACTAAATTTACTTATCAATATATTGCAAACCGTACAAATATCCCTTTACCTGATTTGATTGGATATACTAGTTTCTACTTTAAACGTGATATTTTTAAACATGCACTTACACTGCAATTAGGTTTTGATGTAAAATATCACAATGCAATTTATGGATATGCCTATATGCCGGCTTTAGGAGTATTTTATTTGCAAAATGACAAGAAATTCGGGAATTATCCAAATGCTGGATTTTATGGTGTTATTAAAGTAAAACGATTTCGCGGTTTTGTGAAAATCAGCAATTTTAATAGTACTTTTATGCCACACACTTATTATCTATTATACAAAATACCAGATAATCCTCTTTCGTTTAACTTTGGTATATCCTGGGAATTTTACGATTGATTGCCATTTTTAAAATATTTTCCTGTTGTATAACGATTTTTTGTAACTTGTGATAAAATTTTTAGATGTGTAATCTAAATGAAAAGATTTAAAATATTTACCATATCTGTCATTACAATAATTGTATTATTATTTGGATTCTTAATTTTGAATTATGTATTTTCTCACAAACAAAAAACAGATACGACTAGAGATTTTCCTGAAATTGCAAAAGAAGGGACTTTACGTGTAATAATTAATACAAATCCAATTGATTATTTTATTTATCAAGGTCAGCCTATGGGTTTGCAGTTAGAAATGCTGGAAAGCTTTGCAAAAACACACAACTTAATACTTGAAATTATAGTCGAGAACAATCCCGAAAAAGGAATGGAATTACTACTGTCAAGGGAATGCGACATCCTTGCACAATCATTAAGCAATTTAATAGAAAAAGATGTAAATTATGATTTTACAATCCCCGTAAGACAAACAAAACAAGTGTTGGTACAAAGAATATTAAATGAAGACGACCCAAGAGGACTTATAAGAGACTTATCCGAATTAGAATTAAAAACAATATATTGCAGTAAAAACAGTCGAAATTCAACGAATTTTAACAATCTCTATAGTCTGTCTTCAAAAAACTATTATGTTGTCGAAATTGACTCTATTCCGGACGAACTATTAATACAAAAAGTATCTGAAGGATTGATTGATTATGTTATATGTGACTATGATATTGCAAAAATAGCTCAAAGTTATTATCCCAATATTGATATTGAAACAGATATAAGTTTAGCTCAGGATATTTCTTGGTGTGTCAGACATGAGTCTAAGGTTTTATTAGACAGTTTAAATAACTGGCTTGAGTATTTTATAGAATCCGAAGACTACAAAAAAATAATTAGAAAGTATATTAACAACAACCGATTATATGTTGATATTAACAGTGAATTTTACTCTGGAAATGAAGGACGAATATGCGATTACGATTCGCTAATAAAAAAATATAGTCCAATCATCGGTTGGGATTGGCGCTTATTAGCATCACTAATATTTGAAGAATCAAGATTTAATCCTGATGTTGTAAGTTGGGCTGGAGCTGTAGGTATCATGCAACTAATGCCATTAATATACAATAAATACACTGATCCAAATCTTTCAGGTCAGGAATCAGAAATCTATGCTGGTGTAAATTATATTCGGTTTTTATACACTTCTCTTTCTCACACAGCAAGCGATTCTGCCAATATGGTCAAATTCGTTCTTGCTTCCTACAATATTGGTCCCGGTCATATCGAAGATGCGATGCGACTAGCTTCAAAACACGAAAAAAATGCCGGTTCCTGGGATGATGTATCTTATTATTTAATAAATCTTTCAAATCCAAAATATTATAATGATACATGTGTAAAACACGGATATTTTCCGGGAATCTATGCTGTAGCTTTTGCCAATTCAATTTCAAACAGATATAAACATTACATAAATATTATTCCTGAGTAAGAGTACCTAAAGTACTTAGATTTTGCAAATTTAACTGCCTGCCATACCGAATCCAATTACAATAAAAAGTTAAAAGTTTATTACTTATTTCGCTCCGCTAAGTTTTTTTATCTCACTTAACTTATTAAGAGCTTCTAATGGTGTTAGACTGTCTATATCTAAACCTTGTATTTCTTTGCGTATTTGTGAAAGCACAGGATCGTCTAATTGGAAGAAGCTCAACTGATAGCCATCGCGGTTTGGACCTATTTTCTCAACTGATTTGTTTAACTTGCCATCTAGACTAACATCTTTTGCACTGCCCTCAAGTTGTTCGAGAATCTTTTTTGCACGATACACTATTGATTTTGGCATGCCAGCCATTTGCGCAACATGGATTCCAAAGCTATGTTCGCTACCTCCGGGTTGTAGTTTTCTAAGGAATATTACCTTATCTTTCAATTCCTGAACGGAAACATTGTAATTACGAATTCTTTTAAATGATTTTTCCATTTCATTTAATTCGTGATAATGAGTTGCAAACAATGTTTTTGCTTTAGCCGTAGGATGTTCATGAATATATTCTGCAATTGCCCAAGCTATGCTAATTCCATCGTAAGTGCTGGTACCACGACCAAGTTCGTCCAACAAAATTAAGCTGCGCGATGAAATATTATTCATAATGCTTGCCGCCTCAAGCATTTCGACCATAAAAGTAGATTCTCCCATTGAAATATTATCTGAAGCTCCTACTCTTGTAAAGATTTTATCTATAATCCCGATTTCTGCCGATTTTGCAGGAACAAAACTACCGCATTGAGCCAAAATGCAAATCAAGGCTGTTTGTCTTAACAATGCGGATTTACCTGACATATTTGGTCCAGTAATCATAATAATTTGTTGTGTACTGTCGTCAAGATAAACATCATTGGAAATATACTCTTCACCAAATGGTAATAGTTTTTCAATAACTGGATGTCTGCCTTCTTTTATATCAATTATGCTGGACTCATTCAGAATCGGTTTACAATAGTTATTGCTAATTGCTGATTTTGCGAAAGATAATAAACAATCAAGTCTGGCAATTAAGTTTGCATTTGACTGTATGGCTCCGATATAATCAGAGATAAACATAATCAAATCATTATAAAGACGATTTTCAATACTTTGGATTTTTTCTTCAGCGCCTAATATCTTTTCCTCATATTCTTTTAACTCCTCGTTGATATATCTTTCGGCCGACACCAAAGTTTGCTTACGCACCCATTCTTCAGGTACCTTATCTTTATGCGTATTCCGAACCTCAAAATAGTATCCAAATACATTATTAAAACTAACTTTAAGAGAACTAATGCCAGTTCGTTCACTTTCACGTTTTTCGAGATTTTCCAGATATTCTTTACCTCCAAATGCTATTGCCCGCAATTGATCCAACTCATCTGACACCCCTTTAGCTATCACATTACCTCTATTTAGCAAATTCGGACATTCGGAATTTATTTCTTTTGTTATTTTCTCCCTAACTTCTCTACATGGATGTAGTTGTTCCCCAATAATTGAGAGCAAGGGGTTTTTCGAATTTTTACATTTTTCAATAATTGGAATAATTGCCTCCAGAGAATTCCTCAAAGACAATAATTCTCTTGGATTTATTCTCAAAACTGCAATTTTTGACGCAAGTCTCTCTAAATCACTAATCGCAGATAACTGATTATGAATTTGGGATCTAAAATCTTCATTTTTCACAAAATATTCTACAATATCAAGTCTTTCATTGATATCCTTCAGATTCTTCAAAAGTAATGCTATCCAACGTTTTAGCATCCTGGAACCCATTGCAGTTACAGTATTATCAATTATATCTGTAAGACTTTTTCCATTTTCGTTGGTTGAATGAAATATCTCGAGATTTCGAACAGTAA
Source organism: Bacteroidales bacterium (assembly GCA_028697515.1). Classification (GTDB taxonomy): domain Bacteria; phylum Bacteroidota; class Bacteroidia; order Bacteroidales; family ML635J-15; genus Bact-19. The sequence goes on from JAQVEY010000029.1 coordinate 11,893, forward strand.
ATTTATCAAGCCAGACAAACAAATCTTCGTCAATGCGTGCTAGGTTTTTTATATGCTCACGTGCATTATGTTGAGTAAGATCAAGATAATCAATAATAGATCCTGCAGCAATTATACCTGCTTCAAGCTTTTCGACACCAAAACCTTTTAAACTTTTTGTTTTAAACTGATTATAAAGTTTGTCAAGTGCATTATCGAAAGTAAAAACCCAATCGTCAAAACCAAAGCTTGCAACAGAATTTCCAAACATGTCCTGAAATTGCTTTTTCTTATTTCTCTCAAAAATTATTTCTTTAGGATTAAAGCTTTGAACCAATTTTTCAACATAATCTTTAGAGCCTTGAGAAAGCAAAAACTCACCTGTAGAAATATCGAGAAATGAAATTCCAAAAATTTGTTTGTCAATATAAATACT
>JAQVEY010000412.1 GCA_028697515.1 Bacteroidales bacterium
TCTTGTATATTTATATCTTACTACAAATACAAAGGCATCAACTTCCGAAATCACCTGAAGTGCATCGGTTGTCAGATTTATTGGCGGAGTATCTATTACTATATAATCATACTTACTTCGTAGATGCATTATCAAATCTTTCATCTTTTGACTGCCTACTAACTCTGATGGATTTGGGGGCACAGGTCCTGATGTGAAAATATCAAGATTAGGATCTTCTGTATGCTGTATCGATTCTTCCAATGTTGACTGTCCTGTTAAATAGGTACTTATTCCAAGTGTGTTCTTCGGATAAAAATGATGCGTTAAGCCCGGATTACGCAAGTCCAAGCCTATTATCAAGGTCTTCTTGTTGGTCGCGGCTATTACCTGTGCTAAATTTACCGAATTAAAGGTCTTGCCTTCTCCAGGAATGGACGAACTTACTAATATTACACTAGTCTTTTCCGAATCTAGCATAAATTTTAAACTGGTTCGAACTGATCTGAACGACTCCGCCACAAATGACTTTGGATGATCGCGTATTATAAAATTCGATTTTAAATCTGAATGTGGTATGGTGCCTAGTACTGACACATCAAGAAAACTCTCCAATTCGCCGCGTTCTTCTACATAATCAAACAAACTTCTCTTTATCAATATATACAAAAATGGAAGTGCAAGTCCTAACAAGCCTGATATCAGCAATATTAAACTCGTTCTTGGTTTTGTCTGCTCTGTCATGGACAATCTGGCCTGATCTATCAATCTCCCATCGGGCATATTCGATGCCTGAGCTATGGAAGACTCTGCACGCTTCTGTAATAAATAAGTATATATCTCATTATTTATTGTAAAACTTCTCTCTATTCCTATTAGTAATCTTTCTTTTTCCGGTATCTTGTTCATTTCTGATTCGAAACTTGATATCTGCTTACGCAATTCCGATATCTCTATGTCAGAGGACGATGACAAACTATTGACACTCTCTGTTATGGAACGCTTTATCTCCAATATCTGCTGATCTAAGGTCTGTAATAAAGGATTGTCAACTGTACTGTTCGACTGTATCTTTATCTTCTGCGAATTTATTGTCATCAAATCGCTTATTAGTTTGGTTAACATCGGATCGTTTACATCCATTACCGATGGAACTAATATATCTGAATAATCGCGTTCTTTATTAATATAGGTTACCAAATATTCAAAATACTTCTTACGCAATTGGGCCATTGCCAATTTTGTCTCATAAAATTCCAGACTCTTTACTACTGAACTCGATTGCTCTACTACATTGACTATCTTATTCTCTTTCCTGAAAGATTCTAGTTTGAACTCTGTTGACTTTAATGAATCTGATATTATTCCCAACTGATTATCTATAAACTCTATAGTCAGTCCTGCCATCTTGTTCTTTACTCCTAAATTATCCAAAAAATACTGAGAGGTTAGTGCATTTAACAAATCTACTGCCTCTTCAGGATTATCACTTCGTAGCTTTATAGATATAACGTCTGCTTGTTTGTGTATTGCTTCTGCTTTTACCGATTCCATAAGTTTTTCGGTCAAAGAGTTTAAATCATTCATGCTAAAACAATACTCATCGCTCAATGGAAAGGCAGATTCATATATCCCTTCATTTTTTACTACCATTATCCTGAAATTCTTCGATTTGGTCCACTCGTTCAATTTTGCCTCTAGTTCAACCTCTACCCCGTCCTCAAACTCAGATATTACTTTATGGTTTAAATAATCATACAAACATCCACCCCCAGATTCACGTTTAATCCTTACCCTTTCATTGTCTATATAACTCAGTTTATACATCCCTGTATATTGTGGAGTTAGTGAATCTATTATTATCAGAAAAGGTGACTTTTTATAAATATTATCCTTACGAAATTGTTCTTTTTTATAATACTTCACATAATTGTTTGTACTTATTATTGCACGCTCGGCTATAGAATAGGAGGACAATACAGCTATCTCATTCTCAATATTTTGCTGGGCATTAAACAAGCCAAATCCCGACATTATATCATCAGCTGACATTCCTTTTTTGTCTTTCTCTATTAGAAGAGACGAACTTGCTTCAAACTGAAGTGGGGTAGATTTTGTGTACAAATAGCCAACTAACACACAGATTATAAAACTTATTACAAAGGCATACCATATATCTGTTATACTGCGTAAATATACCCGCCAATTTATCGTTTCCTGCTGATTTTCTTCTCTTTCTGTCATTGCTATTTACTACTTTTTAGTATATGTTAAGATTACTATCAAGGTCGTTACTGCCGATAGTATTGTCCCTGTCGGAAATGTCCCAAAACCAAATGGCTTTGTCCCTAATGGCTCTACATAAACTATGTCGTTTGGCTGTAACTCAAAAAATTCATCTCCTATTACACTGGCTCTGGTAATATCTAACTCTCGTATCTTATACTTTCCCTCTGGCATCAAACGCATGACCTTGACTCGCTTGCGATTGCCATACAAGGTCAAATCCCCTGCCATACCTATGGCTTCATATAAATTCAAATGATTACTCGATGAAAAATATTGTCCTGCTCTAGATACCTCTCCCAATACTGTTACGTTGAAATTTACCAACTTTACATTTACTGTTACATCTGTTACATATACCTTGTATAATTCTGTCAACTTTTCCTTCAACTCCTCTAAGGTCTTGTTATAGGCTTCTACCGGCTCTATAAAGGGCAAGTGTATATAACCTTCTGCGTCTATCTGATAACTTATAATATATAAGGATGAATTATTCATCGAGGTTACATTCGTGCCTGTTTTACCTGATACTATATACTCTTTGAATTCAATATTGGAGGTCGTTATATCTATATATAAATTATCTCC
>JAQVEY010000413.1 GCA_028697515.1 Bacteroidales bacterium
TTTACTAAAACTACCTTTTCTTGGCTGAGAATGCGTTAAGAGAAGACGACGATATCTCTGATTTCCTGCATTTAAAACTGCAATATCTTCAAATACACCTGTCTGATCTGTTATTATTTTATCATAACCTAATATATCTCGATAAACAATAAGTGCCTTGCCAATATCTGTTACTCCAATCATTGCTCCAACAGGACCTCCTGTTGATCTGCCTTCATCTTTTAAAATATAATTGTCATGTACTATTTGGAAAAGATTTCCAAATGGATCTTGCATGAAAAAAGTATGGCAATTATCTATAGATTTGTTTAGTCCACCAATTATTTTATTTCTCGGATTTTTACTAAACTCTTCGTATGAAAGGATTACATTACGACTCTTTATTTTTGCTGCAAATACCCCAAGATCTCCAACCTGGATATCAAAATCTATTTTTTGAGGCTTACGTTCTGAATATTGCCATATTTCGAAACCTCCTCCGCCCTGCATATTTATTGCAATACAAGCATGTCTTTTTTGAGGTCTATTACCGGTGTATGGAAGCATTAGCTCAGCAACCGTGTCATCTTCAAGTACTCTGATGTCCATATTGAAAACCTCAATATAATATTTCCAGGCTTCTGAAAAGTTTTCTACTCCGATTCCAATTTGTTGTATGCCACTGATAATGTAGTTGTTCATATTGTATTGTTTTATTCCGGTTTTATTTTTCTTACAAGCCTTCTTGATAGTCTTGGAAAAAAATGTTTTATATGCACCATTAACAATTCTTTAGCTCCAACTAGAATTTCCGGCTTTTGCTTTTTTATTGCTTTAACAATTTTTTTTGCTGCAGCATTTGTCGAAATTCCACCTGCCTGACCATCATCCATCTTTGAATGTTGTTTACCGTCTTTTTCAAGAGCATAAAATGAAATATTAGTTTTTACTCTCCCTGGGCATATAAAAACTACTCTTATATTGTTATCATAGTATTCTGCATGAACAGTTTCGAAAAAACCATAAAGAGCAAATTTCGATGAACTGTAAGCAGATCTTAAAGGGAATCCGAATTTTCCTGAAATGCTTGTTGTAACAGCAATAGTTCCACCTCCATTTTCAATCATGTGTGGAAGTAGAAGTTTGGATATTTTAACTGGAGCAAAGAAATTTACTTCCATAATTTTTCTATCAACCGAAAATGAGGTGTCACCAGCCTTACTACGCTGACTTATTCCTGCATTGTTATAAATTATATCAATCCGACCAAAAAAAGATAGTGCTTTTTCAACAAGTTTGTCAATTCCATCAATTTCAGATAAATCATAAGGCAGTATTTCGCATTTACCACCAATTTCTACGCATTTTTGTTGCACTTCACTTAGCTTATCTTCTTCAAGTGCAGTAAGAATCAAATTTGCATTTTCTTTTGCGAATAAATATGCACAGGCTTCGCCAATCCCAGAAGAAGCTCCGGTAATCCAGATGGTTTTATTTGAAAAATCAATCATAATCTAGTTGTTAGAACATTATTTGTTTTTTGCATGGTGCATGGTGCATGGTGCATGGTGCTTTGCGTCTGCTTTAATATAAGTTTGCTTGAATTTTTCATTTTGCTTGTTTTGATCTAAAACCCTGAAATAGGATTATAGGTATGATAAATAATATAATCTAAAGTTTTACTTAATAATACTAAATCAGTTGTTTTCTAAAATTTGTTATTTGTGAACTGAGAATTGACAATCTTTTGAATAGTGATTCTTTCCTTTCTTCAGTTATTAGCTTTCGCCGTTTAAAAATAACCAAAATGTTGGCACATTCAAATACTGATTTTCTTGCTATTACTAAGAAGTTTGCAAAATCTTTGTCTGAAAACGAACCACTGCCCTCAGCTATATTGTTTGAAATACTCATGGCTGCTCCTCTCAATTGTTCTGAAAATCTAAACAATCTTTCATTATTTACTTCATCAGCAATATCAAAAAGTTCATCAGCAATATCAATGCTATCTTGCCAAATCGTGAAGTCTTCGAATCTAAAGGTGCTCATATTTTATTTAATTTTAGTTGAAATCATTTATTATAAACATAAATCAAAAGCCCCATGTCCCATGCCCCATGTCCCATGCCACATGCTCCATGCTCCATGCTCCATGCTCCATGCTTCGTTCAAAGTCTAGTCATTCAACACATCGTCCCACAACTGTTTTCTATAGTCATCAATAAGTTGAGGTTTACATTCGTCCACTGAATCAACATTTTTAGTTGTGTAAATCATTTGTTCAACAAAATCTGGAGCGCGTCTTACACCTTCTCCAATATTTATCATAACACTTTCGCCATCTTTTATTAATCCTTTATTGAGAGCTTCGAAAAATCCACCAAAACAAACTGCAGAAGCCGGTCCGATATTTATTTTTCTTTCATATGCAATCAGCTTTCCAATAGCGACCATTTTGTCTTCTTTCATTCTTAGGAAAGTACCATCTGATTCCTTTACTAGTTTGGAAATAATTGGATATGTAGCAGGATTTCCTGTTGCAAGTGTTGGAACAGCAGTTTGAGGATTATCAATTATTGGATATTCATTTTCGTATCCTTCCGGAAAACCTTTCAGTTCAGCATTCTCCCATGCTCTTACCATTGGGTCACATTTGTCAGGCTGAACCATTATAAATCTTGGATTTTTTAAATCTGGATATACTGCTTTTATTTCTCTTATTCCTTTATCAATTGCAATAGGTCCAGTGCCTCCACTTATTGCTTGTATATACACATCTGGTATTTTTTCTAATTGACGCAACCATTCAAACACCATTGTTTTTTTTGCTTCAACACGTATTGGGTCTATATTTCCTGATGAAATGA
>JAQVEY010000414.1 GCA_028697515.1 Bacteroidales bacterium
TGATAGGATTAGTGCATTTATTAGAAGTAAATTACAGGCAAAGTTTGGTGGAATGGGCATGGGACTGTGTCCACCTACTCCTGTTTATTCGCAGTTTAGTATTCAACAAACCAGCTCATCGAATTGGTATAGATATACTGGATTTGGATATGGAACTGCAAATTCGGTACACAATAAATTTGGTCCGATGATAGCTTTTTCAAGATATGCTCCAGAAACAGATTCACTTTGGAAAAAACCATCAACTAAGTATTCTGCCTGGATAAGTTACACAAAATCAGATGTAGGTTATTCAAATACTAGTCAATATAAAAATGTTTCTATTTATTATGGTAATTCGAAGTGCAAAATAAAAGTCACAATAAAATCTGACGACATTGTAATTGCAACCGATTCGTTAAATGCTGGAAATAAGTTGTCGGTTTATACTTATCATTCTGATAACTATTTGAATAATCTGGTTATTGAGTTTGAAGGTTATGATAGTCCTGATGTTTATGCAATTTCTTTTGAAGATGAAGCTGGTGTATATCTTGATAATATTGCTTTGAGAGGAAGCAGTGGTACAGTATTTACTACAACCGACGGTGATTTACTTACACAAGCATTTACTTATCTTGGAGTTGATTTATTTATACTGCAATTTGGTGGTAATTCGGTTCCTTATATTCTTGATAAAAAATCAGCTGAACAGTTTGCAAATCACTTTTATTATCAAATTATGTTTCTTAAACGCATTGTCCCTGATGCCTGCATTATTGTTATTGGTCCAAGCGATATGGCGTACAAAGAAAAAGATTATTATATTACTTATCCAAATCTTGAAAATATTATTAATGAGCTAAGGGATGCCACTCATAAAGCAGGAGGTGTATATTGGGATATGTACACTGCTATGGGTGGTAAAAACTCTATGAAAGCATGGGTAAATGCAAATCCACAAATGGCTGGCCCTGATTTTATACACTTTACCCCATATGGAACTCAAGTGATTTCAAATATGTTTTATAATGCTTTTATTCTTGAATATACCGAATATTGTGAAAGAAATAAGAAAACAAAATAAAGCATATAAATTCCTGATTTTAATAATCATTGTATTTCTGCAGCTTGATGTTTCTGCTCAGGATAAGACTTTGCCATATTCAGTGAATACATATAGGTATATCAATTATGATTCATGTTATTTAGAGAATTTTGGCAATAATCATCAAATGGAGATATTTTTTAAAAAGTTGGATGATTTGTGTTTTGATGGGACTGGTCAAATTTCAATTTTACATTTAGGTGGATCACATATTCAAGCAGGAATATGGTCATGGGAATTACGAAAGAAATTCGAAAATCTTTGTCCCGGAATGGAAGGCGCTCCCGGAATGGTTTTCCCGTTTAGTATTGCATCAACAAATCATCCATATTACTATAAGTCAAGTTTTAAAGGAAAATGGGATATAGCTAAAATTACCGATAAAGAACCTGCAGAAAAAATTGGATTAGCAGGAATGACAGCCTTTACAGAAGATACGGTTGCGGAAATTATCATTTCGTTTAACCCTGCTGCAAATATTGAGAAACACAAGTTTAATAAGATTAGTATTTTCCATAATGTAGAAGATACAGCATATTTATTATCTGTTTATCCTGAAGAATTTTTGGATTCATGTATGGAAAATAAAGTTGTTGGAGCTTCGGAGTATTATTTCAGCAAAGATCTTGATTCGGTGAAAATTCGGGTTGTCAAACAAGATACTTCAAGAAGCAAATTTTATTTTTATGGGGCATTTCTTCAAAATTCAAAACCGGGAATTTGTTATAACGGTATAGGAATTAATGGAGCATCAACACATTCATATCTTAAAGCAGAGTATTTTAAACAACATTTAACTTTACTAAATCCCGATTTGGCAATTTTATCAATTGGTGTTAATGACGCATCAGGACCGGCATTCTCAGAAGATAATTATATCAAAAATTATTCAAAAATACTCGAAATGATAAGAGAGGTAAACCCTGATTGTGCAATAATTTTTACGACAAATAATGATTTTTATTATTACAGGGGTGGTTCAAATATGCATTATAACGAAGTATATTCAGGCATGTTAAAACTAGCTGAAGATTATGGGTGCTCTGTTTGGAATATGTTTAAAGTTATGGGGGGGCTTAAATCAATAAATTTGTGGAAAAAAGATAAATTAGCCAATAACGATAGAATTCATTTTACTCGAGATGGATATACTCTTATTGCAAGTTTGTTTTTTGATGCAATACTGAGAGACTATGAAACTTATTTAAGAAAACACGCTGTTGATAATGAAATAAAAGACTGAAAATGGAATATATAAACAGCATATTTTCTTACGACCCTTCTTCCCCAATGATTTTCACCAGATTCTTTTTCTGGGGATTTTTTGCAGTTGTGCTGTTGGGTTATTCTTTAATTTCAAATAAAATTACCTTAAGATCAATTTACTTGCTGGTACTTAGCTTATTCTTTTACTATAAATCAAGCGGGTTTTTCTTTTTTCTTATAGTTTTTAGCACATTAGTAGATTTCTATATAGGTAAATGGCTTTACAATTCGCAAAAGGAGAATGTGAGGAGAGTTTTATTGGGCTTAAGTGTGTTTATTAATTTATTATTGTTGTCATATTTTAAATATACTTTCTTCTTTACAGAGGCTATTAATGATATGTTTGGGACAAGTTTTGTTGCTAAAGATTATCTGTCTGAATTTACAAATTTGCTTACGGGTTCTCATTTTGACACTTCAAAAATATTCTTACCTGTGGGAATATCGTTCTTTACTTTTCAGACTATGTCATATACTCTTGATATTTTTAAT
>JAQVEY010000415.1 GCA_028697515.1 Bacteroidales bacterium
ATACCGAAAATATGCCATTTAATAGTAATTATAATGTCATACGTGATAAAATGCTAAATTCTGTAGTTTATTTAACTTTAATGAAATTAGCACTAAATTTTACGGTTTTCACGAAATAAACACCAGGTGCTAAATCTGATATATCAATAGTTCCAGGATGTATTTCTTTGACTTTTTTACCATAAATTGTATAAATAAATCCAACCCCTTCAAATCCGTCAATATTTATAATATTTGAGGCTGGATTAGGATATATTTCGATATTTTTAGCAATTACTTCTTCGTTTTCTACAAGACCTTGGGTAATTTTGAAATCCCAGATTCCTCTTCCGTATGTTCCGAACCTTACCGTTTCGGTGTTGAGGTCAAAATCGACTGTCCAGTAAGTTTGGTCGGGAGCCTGATTTTGTGCAAGATCATACCACTGGTTTTCACTTTTAATGAATACATAAGGACCTGCGTCAGTTGAAGCAAACAAATACTTGTCATCAGAAGTGGCAACCATTTCATATACCATTGTAGATGGCATACCACTACTCATGGATGAAAAACTAACTCCGTTATTATCAGATTTATAAACAGGTGGATTGGAGTAGCCCGAACCTGCAACATAAACAACACCCAGAGTTTCTGTTGACGGAACAATTGCAGCGCCGTATAAATAGTTACCATCAGGTCCATCAAAAGAATTATTAATTGTCCATGTATTACCACCGTTTGTTGAGCTAAAAAACTCACCATTGCCATTCATTACATAGCGATAGTCGGTATTTAGTGGAGAATATGCCATTGCAGAAATTGCTGTTGCTCCGGTGTTCCCGCTAAAATCGTAAGCAAGTTCGTTAGCAATCACATTCCCAAGACTGTAAATCATTTCAAAAATATGAGTTCCACTTCCTGTAGTTCCACCCCCAAGATAACAAATGTTTGGAGCAACAGGGTGAGACATTAGAGGAGGTATCCAGAATTGTCCTGAGCATTCGAATTCCCACCAATACGAATCGTAAGCCGAAGCTGTAGCGGATGGGTAATATGCCGCAAATCCTGGATAAACCATCCACAGACTATTCCCTCCGTCTCCGGAAACTAAATGTCCGTAATCACCACTTAAAATTTGAGTGAATTCAACCGAACCACTTCCTGAATTTGTATTACACAATTGATAACCCTGATCCTGTGAGCCGGCAAAAATATAATTTGAATTTGTGCGATGCGAATAAACAGAGTAAAACTGTCCGATGTTATGATTTAACATAGAAATATTCTGTACTGTCTGCAACTGATCATTTGATATATAAGTACCTCCATCAGTGTTTATGTAAACAAATTCATTGTTTTCGGCATTAATGTATGAATTTATTCCGGGAATATCTGCATGTAGTAGGTTTGCAATATCATCATAGTATTCCCACCACTCGTTTATTCTTGTCCAGTTTTCTCCGCCGTCAGTACTACGATAACATTCAACTCCACCGTAATACAAAGTATTCGGGTATTTTTGAGACACTATCAGACTGTTTTTCATAAAAGGACTTTGATCAACACTACCTTTTTTTGACCAGTTTAAACCCCCATCCGCCGATTGATAGAATTCAGTATAATTATCAGAATATAAACCCAGATAAAGATAAGTTTCTGTCTCAGTTTCGCAGCCGGATAACATTACATTGCCGGGATTTGTAATTGTCGGTTGTCCCACATAGTCCACTGAAAAATCTTCGTTATCAATTACAAATTGTGCATCAGAGAAAAAAATATAGCAGTCTTGTCCTTCTCTATCGCACCAGATATCAAAACTCTCTTCACTGCCATATTCGGATTCGAGCCATGATTTCTTTTTCACAAAAGATACCCCTGCATTTACAGAAACATAAAGTGATGTTTGCTTTTCCCACTCATCGTAATTCCACTCCATAGCAAGAAGATAAATTGTACGAATCGCATCGTCTGCTACAACAGCTTTGATAACAGTACCCCAATCAGCGATATTATTTAAACCTGTTGAAGCAGTCCAGGTTTGTCCGTCATCATCGGAATAGTAAAAGCTGGGAACACCCCATCCACCGGAAGCAACTAATAAACGAGGAATTTCAAAATTACCTATTTTTCGAATCATTTTTATATCATCAATTTTGAAACCATCATTCAGAACACGCCATCCATTACCGTTAAGATTAGCTTTCCAGATATTCCCTCCTGAAGTGGCACAATAGATCGAGTCAATCTCGGGATCATACTCCGTATAATGTGTTCTTCCTGCAAGATTGTTGCTTCCTGTTTCCCTCCAGTAACCAAATAAAATATCCTCAATATTAACTGTTCCACTCTTACTGTTGGAATAGATTTTTCTTTGCTCTGCTTTTTCAAGTCTGACATTATAATTAATAGTACGCCAATTTATGCTTGAGTCACATTTATGCATCTGATCTATCCACTCCAATCTGTTGCGCCATTCGCCACTTTCATCTTTTTCGATAACAACCTGAGTCTGAGGCGGAGGATTTATTTTTTTACCCTTTTCATCTTCTGAAATATTTGTACAATTAGTAATGCTTAGAATTATTAAAAACAACCCTATCGAAAAGCGGGATAAGCTTCGTAAGTTTAATTTTATCATTTTTGTGATATTTATTATTACAAATTTATCAAAAAAACATACGCAATTAGTAAATCTTATAATTTTTAACAATCACTTCAAAGGCTTATGTTTTTTTTACCCACAAAAATGATTCAAGTAATATTATTTGTTATTGAAATCTTTAGTTAGAAAACTTCAAGACCTTTATTATTTGTTGTTTCTGATTAATGAAATTTATTTTCAAATAGTAGATGCCAT
>JAQVEY010000416.1 GCA_028697515.1 Bacteroidales bacterium
TCAAGCGAGCAGAAGAAAGGTATGGCTGGTCTCGTAGTTACTTGACCGAGAACGTACGCAACGCAATTAAATTACACAGGAACAAGCTAAGTGAGTACAAAGAAGTACATATCCAATACCGATTTTCAAAGTTCGTAGTCATATTAGAGGAAGGAAAAGTTGTTGTGAAAACTGTGATACCGATTCTGAGCTCAAGGCTTAAACATGTCAAGCGGAAGAAACGTAGCCGTCGCAAAAGGAGATAAAGTATATGGCGAGGAACCCCATCGACATCATCAAGAAAAAGTCAAGAACGCGGGAGCTTTACGACGAAGTCATATCAGCAGGCAGTCAACGAAAGTTGGCTGCTAAATATGGCGTCAAGCGTTCTGGTAACTTTACCCGTATGTGTCAAAGGTCAAAAGCAATATGGGAAACGTCAATGAGTGAGGACGAGGATTTTTCAGAAGACATTCTTGAGACAAGTGTTGGAGTAGACAGCATTGTCAACGCTTATGCTAAACAAAACATTGCACTTCGACAACAACTTGCAAGAGAACAAGATCGCAATGCTATTATATCGGAAACTATAGCACGTTATATTACTCCATTCAAAACCATTGACTTTCCTCGCCCTACGAAAGTGTCAGCTAACAAAGACAAAGCAGACCAGGCAATGTTTGTGCTGCTCTCAGATATTCACGTTGGTGAATGGGTACGTGGTGATGGTACAGCTGGTCTCAGTGAATACAATTTTGATGTTTTCAAAAAACGCAAGGAGAATTTTTTACATGCGTTTTCTAAGGCAATCGATGGTCAACGAAGGTCTTATAAGATAGACCATTTGTACATACTCGGCCTTGGTGACTGGGTTACAGGTGAGGATATATTCCCAAATCAGCAGGCCAACATCGATATACTGTTACAGCAACAGATATTTGAGGGTGCATCGGAACTTGGCAAGCTCATACTACAAATGGCATCAATGTTTACAACTACTAACTGTTTTATGCAGTATGGAAATCATGGTCGTGAAAGACTTACAACCAACAACAACGATATAATGTGCTATCAGTGGATCAGACAGTTGCTGGCAGCGCAGGAAAATATCAAATTCAATGTGTCAAGTTCTACATTCAACACATTTGCTATCGGGCAAGGTCACGGTCCGCTTGACTTTGCTGGCAGTGATAAGGTGTACAACTATATGCTTCTTCATGGTAACCAGGCTAAAACATATAGCGGTTTTCCGTGGTATGGAGTTGGTCGTACAAAACTACGCTCCAGTGAAATGATCGGAGAGACAATCGATAAGGTTTTCTTGGGACATCACCATCAGGACGCAAGTGCTGCTGGCTGGCAAGCTAATGGCAACTGGGTAGGTGGAACTGAATACTCAATTGAGAACATGCAAGGTTGTGGTCGTCCAAGTCAGCATATTTGTACGTTTACGCCAGAACATGGTATCGGCTGGAATTTAGAGTTGTTCATCGACGATGCTCCAAAATTGTCACAGCCTAACGCAGACGGTGCACGGGCAAAAGGAATATCACTTCCTTCACTTGAGGGAGAATATGAAACAAAAAGAAGAGTGTGATACGGTACAGTTCCCTAACCATTATACATATGGTGGTATTGAAGTAAAAGACTACATTGCAGCTAAAGGCTTTGGCTTCCGTAGTGGAAATATCATCAAATACATATCGAGATACCGTTACAAGAATGGGATAGAAGACTTGAAGAAAGCTCAAGAGGTTTTGAGATGTCTCATATACGCAATAGAGCATGATGAGTTGCAGGACTGGGACAGCGATAAAATTATGGTTGACAACAGCAAGTAAATCGTCTATACTATGTTAGAATAGTTTTTCTGTAATTAACGGGACGTCCGAGTCGCATTCATAACACTTCATATCGACTCGGATGTCCCGTGTGGGACGTGATAGTTAATGTCGAGATCGTCCAGGAGCCGTTCTTACGCACGGCAAAAGAATAGACGGGCATCTGGATATAAAAAGTATAGTCACAGGCGCAGGCGGGCATTTGAGCGCAGCACGGGGGTTGAATCACATCAGTACCAGTTCGGAAACAATCGGTATGACCCGCAGCCTAAGATACGTATAGAAAATGACGAAAGGTTATTCCGAAAATGATAGGTATTGATGATGTTAACTTTGGAGACGTGGTTAGCGTTCAAGATTACGAACACATATTACAGTTAGTAGTTGTATCTATTGATAATGATGGTACACTGCAGTGCATAGACCCGAATTGTAGCGTTGTATTCAAATATATGCCAGGTACAATTAGTGTCCCGCTTAGTGCTGTTTTGGTTGTAAATGAATATATGAACAGTGTCACTCGTGGAGAAGCTCGGATTGTTGCAGCAATATATAGGTCTGTACGGAAAATGTATGACAAGCTGGTTGAACGTAAAGAAAAACTTGGTATGAAATTATACAAGGAGCAGATCGAACATGGGCGAAAATGATAAAAATGTGTTGACTGGACTTGTCAGATCGGTTATAATCACGAGAGTTATGGGTTCGTGAAGTTTACTCTCACGCTAAAAGATGGTGAGCTTTACATTCAGTTACCATTTGGTATCGACGCGACAAGGAAAGAACGTCGAGCAAAAGGTAATACTTACGCAGCTAAGCCTACGTCGCTGGATGAATTGAATATTAAATTCGGAGACGTTTACTATCGGTACCAAGCATCACAGGATACAGTCGTGCTCGTTCTCAAACGATTTTCAGAATGGTATAATGGAGTTGTTGGATAATGACAAAAGGGGTTCCCAAAAAGAATGGCAGTGGAGGCGGTACGAGGCAAAACAAAGGGCGTG
>JAQVEY010000417.1 GCA_028697515.1 Bacteroidales bacterium
ACGTGCCATATTCTGCGCTACTGCATTCATTTGTTACGGTTAACAATACATAGTAGGAACCTTCAGCGAGATATGTAAATGCTGGATTTTCTTCAGTTGAGGTTGTTGGAAGAAATTCATTATCACCAAAATTCCACTCATAAGTTTCACCGTTTTCGGATTCATTAATAAATGATACTGTCAGTCCGTCGACTGTATAAGAGAATTCTGCATTTGGCATTACATCACAGTCATAAATATTGATCAAATCAATAGCAACCCCTTCTGTTTCAGTCATTGCAAAGTCACCATTGTCGAAAACGAAACGTAATTTAACACTACTTGAACCTATAACTTCAGGAATGTTTGTTTCAACTGTAATCCATCCAGCAGAAGAACCACTCCATGAGCTCGAAGGAATCATGCCTGTTCCATACCAATTTACTGATGCGCTTCCTGCAGCTACAGGATTCCATGTTGCTCCATCTAAAGAATATTCAAGAGAAAAATTTGACAAGAAATTCGTAGTTTCATATTGAACCATGGCCGAGAATTTAGGATTTACAAATCCTGTAAAATCAAAACATGGAGATTCTAAGTAAGATAATTCTGCCATGTCGTTATAACCTGTTGCATTTGTAACCCATGAATAATCACCATCACCTGCACTATTAATTAATGTATAGGCTGGGGTTGCAAGTTCCATAGTTGAATTTGTACCATAAGCAAACCATCCTGCAGGGCCTGATTCAAATGATTCAACATAATCATTTGCATCAATAGTGTTTTGTGAAACTATAATTTTTTCAAATGTGTCGTTTGTCTCGTCTTCATCGCCTGTTTGAATTGTCTTTGCAACAAATTGATAATCACCGGGAACTGTCATATCAACAGTAGTTCCAAAAGTAAATAAATAAGTTCCACCTGGTTGAATTGCATCTGTAATAATTTCAGGACTTGCAAGCCATGTAACTCCACCATCAATAGAAAAATCAACCGGCACATTGCTCTGTGGTTGTACTCCATAATTTGTAACAACAATGCTGACATTTTCCTCTGCAAGCATTCCGCAGCTACTTGTCGGGAATAGAATATCAGTAACTCCGAGATCATTAAGAACAGATTCTTTAATTGTAAAATCATCAAGGCCGATTCCATTCGCTACTAATGTTCCACCAGAATAATTAAGTCTGAATTTAACATCTGTCATATTTGCTAAATCAGGCATTTGAACAGAAATAGCTTGCCATTCTGTAGTAGCTGCAAATTCATAAACTGTTATAGTATAAGTAGCTCCTCCATCAATTGAAGCTTGAATATTACCTGTATTTCCAAAAAATGAAAAATCTACCCAAATGTTTGCTTCGAGTGTAGGCAAAAACAATGAAGTTAAATCATAGCAAGGACTTTCGATATACGAAACTTCGTTTGTATTAGTATTTCCTGCTAGATTTGTTACCCAACAGTTATCACCTGAGGCAGCAGAATTAATAACTAGCTCAGTAATAAGTTCATCAGGATTACCATATTCCCATGATGAAGCCGTTCCACCTGTTACCCAAAATCCATTACCACTTTCAAAGTCTTCGGTATAAGGAAAACTATTATAAATAGGGAAATTAATAAAATCATATGAGAATTCGTCATTAGTATTGTCTTCATCTCCTGCATGTGATGTTTTTACAAGTATATTGTGTTCTCCAACAAGACTAAAATCACCTGTAGCAGTAAATTGATAGAGATAAGTTTCACCGGATAATATTGTCACAGCTGCAGTTTCTGGAGAGGCAAGCCATGTAACACCACCATCTGTTGAGAAATCAACAACAATATCTGTCTGTTCCTGAGCACCGAAATTAGTAATTTCAGCAATAATAATCTCCTCAGATCCCAAACCACATTTGCTTACTGGAGCAGTAACAGCAGTTATTCCAACATCATTCAATAAAGATTCTTTAATTGTGAAGTCGTCTATACCAATTCCATTTGCAACTAAAGCTCCGCCGGAATAGTTAATTCTAAATCTTACTTCCGTCATACCAACAAGATCGGGCATTTGTGTAGAGATTGTTTGCCAACCCGTTGTAGCAGTCAAAGTGTAAACAGGAATATCCCATGTCAGTCCACCGTCAATAGATGCTACAATATCGCCACTATTTCCAAATGCAGAGAAGTTTACCCATACACTTAATTCGAGCGTAGGTAAAAAAAGTGAAGATAAATCATAACAAGGACTTTCTATATATGAAGTTTCATTAGTATTAGTATTTCCTGCGATATTTGTTACCCAGCAATAGTCACCTGATGCGGACGTATATATTACAAGTCCTGGTATATCTGAATCAGGATCTCCATATTCCCATGAAGAAGCTGTTCCGCCAGTTATCCAATAGCCGTAATCACTTTCGAAATCTTCGGTAAATGGATAAGTGTTGTATAATGGTGTTCTAACTCTTGTAACACTCATTTCATCGTTAAGTGTATTCTCGTCACCAATTAAGTTTACAGATACAATAATATCGTATTCTCCGACTGTTGGAAAATTTGCTAAAGTTAAAAATTCAAAATCTCCAGATTCACCAGGATTGATTGTCTCGGTAAAAGTCTCAACAACTCGTAATTCCTCATTTATTGTGTAAGTAACATCGAAACCAGTGGCAGTTAGTACACCATTATTTGTAATATTACAACCTATAGTAGATTCTTCAAGACCGCAAGATGATGCAGCAACAGCAATTGAAGTAATTGCGATTTCTAAATCAGGATTTTTTGTAATCTCGATGTCGAAATTTACATTTGTCGCGTCACCTAATGCTGTATTGGCAGAACTTACAATTATATAATAAG
>JAQVEY010000030.1 GCA_028697515.1 Bacteroidales bacterium
TGCAGTCCGACGGGGAATCGAACCCCGGTTACCAGGATGAAAACCTGACGTCCTAACCCCTAGACGACCGGACCGTAAACCAATTCGTATTTGGGGACTGCAAAGAAAAAAAGAATTTCTTTTGTATGCAAATTTTTTTTGACTTTTTTAGAAAAATTGTGTCTAGTTGTTATGTGCTTATATATCAGCACATTAGATACAGTATTAGTCCATATCGGCCTCAAGTTCCTCTGTCATCTCTAGATTATGAAATACTTTTTGAACGTCATCATCGTCTTCCAGCAAGTCAATAAGCTTTAAAACTGATTTAGCTTCATTAATCGGTAATTCTTTTGTGTCATTAGGAATTCTTTCTAATTCTGCGCTCGTAGGTTCAATTTTTAATTCTTCAAATTTTTTATTGAGACTCCCAAAATCTTCCAGTGCACAAGTAACTGTAACACTATCTTCTTCCACTTCAATATCTTCTGCGCCAGCATCTATAAGTTCTAATTCGAGATCTTCAAAATTAATTGATGAAGGTTTTTCGAATTCAAAAACTCCTTTACGATCAAATAAAAAACTTAATGAGCCATTCGTTCCCAAGGTTCCGTTATATTTATTAAAAATAGCTCTTACATTCGATACCGTCCGATTATTATTATCTGAAAGGCACTCAACAAAAACCGCAATTCCGTGTGGAGCGTAGCCTTCAAAACTACTAGCAGAAAAATTTGCTCCATCCTGATCGCCTTTTTTAATTGCACGTTCTATATTATCTTTAGGCATATTAACACCTTTAGCATTCTGAATTGCAATCCTCAGTTTTGCATTATAATCCGGATCGTGTCCTCCGCCTTCTTTAACGGCAATGGTGATCTCCTTGGATAGTTTTGAAAAGATTTTTGACCTTTTGGCATCTATTGCTCCTTTTTTTCTCTTAATTGTTGACCATTTATTGTGTCCTGACATAAATAAAATATTTGAATTTGTGCAAAAATAAAAAATTATTGCCTTATGATAAATTTATCTGTAAAATTTATTCCTCAAAATATTTTTTTAAATAAATAAACAATTATATATTTGCATTGTTTTAACAGGTGGATAGATTTGGATGCTTGCAACCACGAATAAAAAAATGCTAAAAATCGTAAAAGCCTACATCCTTCAATATCCACGATATTTATTAATAATTAAAAACTATTGAGATGAGTTATTTTTTTACATCAGAATCTGTATCAGAAGGACATCCTGACAAAGTAGCGGATCAGATTTCGGATTCTATTCTTGACGAATTTATGGCTTTTGATTCTACATCAAAAGTTGCATGTGAAACTCTAGTTACAACAGGTCTTGTTGTAGTTGCGGGGGA
Organism: Bacteroidales bacterium; assembly: GCA_028697515.1. Taxonomy (GTDB): domain Bacteria; phylum Bacteroidota; class Bacteroidia; order Bacteroidales; family ML635J-15; genus Bact-19. The sequence goes on from JAQVEY010000030.1 coordinate 1,352, forward strand.
AGTTAAATCGAATGCATATGTAGATGTGCAGGAAGTTGCCCGAAAAGTTGTTAATGAGATTGGATATACAAAAGGAGAATATCGCTTTGACGGAAATTCATGTGGGGTATTATCAGCTATTCACGAACAATCTCCTGACATAAATCAAGGCGTTATTGAAGGAGAAGGTTTGCACAAAGAACAAGGTGCAGGAGATCAGGGTATGATGTTTGGTTATGCATGTACCGAAACAGATGATTATATGCCCCTACCTTTAGATCTTTCACATCGAATCCTACAGGTACTTGCCGAAATTCGCAGAGAAGGAAAAGAAATGACATACTTACGTCCCGATTCGAAATCACAGGTAACTATTGAATACAATGACGATAAAACCCCATCACGCATTGACACAATTGTTGTTTCTACTCAACACGACGATTTTGACTCAGACGAATTTAGAATGTTAAATAAAATTAAGGAAGACGTTCAAAATATTTTAATTCCTCGTGTTAAGAAAGCTCTATCTGTAAGAATTCAGGAACTTTTTAAAGATGATTATACTTTACATGTAAATCCTACCGGAAAATTTGTAATAGGAGGTCCTCATGGTGATACCGGACTAACCGGAAGAAAAATAATCGTTGACACATATGGAGGTAAGGGTGCCCATGGTGGAGGAGCATTTAGTGGGAAAGACCCATCAAAAGTTGACAGATCGGCAGCTTATGCAGCTCGTCATATTGCTAAAAATATGGTTGCAGCAGGAATTTCTGATGAAATATTAATTCAACTTGCCTATGCTATTGGAGTTGCAGAGCCTGTTGGTGTTTATGTAAACACCTATGGAACTTCAAAACTTAATTTTAGCGATAGTGAAATTGCTATCAAAATCAAAAAAATATTTGATTTAAAACCTGCAGGAATTGAAAAAAGGTTAAAACTAAGAAATCCTATTTACAGAGAAACGGCGGCATACGGACATTTTGGACGTTCAGCCAAAGTAGTTAGGAAACACTTTAACTCACCCTATTCAGGAGTAAAAGACATCGAGGTTGAATTGTTTACATGGGAAAAACTAGATTATGTTGAAATAATTAAAAGAGAATTTGCCTTATAAAATCAAATTGTAATATTTACCGCCTGTTTATAAAAAATATTTACAGGCGGTTATTTTTTTATATATCTTCGTTACTTTAGTAAAAATATAAATAATGGAAAAATACAAAAAATACATCGTTGGTCTTGTTGGACTTATTCTATTAGTATTATTTGTAATTTATTTTTCAAATATTATTATGTGGATTCTGATAGCGGCATTCATAGCAATGATTGGCAACCCACTTGTTGAGTTATTCGGTAAAATAAGAATAAAGAAATTCGGCATCCCTAAATGGATGGCTTCTTTGTTAACTATACTTATTATATGGTTTGTTGTAATAATGCTATTCAGATTACTGGTGCCTTTAGTTATTGATCAGGTTAGCGAATTTCAGGCAATTGATATAGAAACAATATCCGAAGGACTTGAAAAGCCAATTAAAAATCTTGACGATTTTATTCAGCAAACACCCATTTTAAACCAACCCGAATTCTCGACAGAAGATTTTATTTTAGATAAAATATCTTCAATAATAAATTTTACTTCTGTTGGAAATTTCATCAACGACCTTGGAGGAACGGCATGGAATCTATTTCTATCTTTATTTTCGGTGACATTTATTAGCTTCTTCTTCCTTAAAGATAAACAACTTTTTGACAAAGGGGTTTTAATGATGGTTCCGCAAAAGTATGAATTAAAAACTTCAAAAGTATTATTGTCAATACGTAAACTTATATCAAGATATTTACTGGGCGTTATTCTCGAAACATTTTTTATGATGATTCTTTTTACTTCTGGACTTGTAATTATAGGAGTAGATTTTGATTTAGCTCTGTTAGTTGGAATAATTGGAGGCGTTTTAAATGTTATCCCTTATATAGGACCTTGGATAGGAGCAACAATTGGTGTAATACTAATTACCACTGCTAATATCAACCTCGATTTCTATTCTGAAATATTGCCCTTGATTCTTAAAATACTTGCAGTGTTTGCTATTTCTCAGTTAACCGACAATATAATTTTTCAACCTTTGATTTATTCAAAAAGCGTAAAAGCTCATCCATTAGAAATATTTTTTGTTATAATTATTGCTGGCTCTTTATATGGTGTTTTAGGAATGATGCTGGCAATACCAGGTTATACTGTTATAAGAGTAATTTTAAAGGAATTTCTATTCCAATATAAGTTTATTCAGCAATTGACACAAAATATGAATACCGATACAGTTAAAAACAAAGCTAAAGATAAAGATGATAAAACAGATTTATAAATTCGGAGGAGCTTCAATAAAAAATGCTGATGCATTAACTAATGTTTTAAACATCATCAAAAACGAAAAAGAGCTTATAATTGTTATTTCGGCTATTGACAAGACTACTAACGAACTCGAAAAGCTTGTAAATGAATATTTTATGGGTTCTGATTCTAAAAATGACATACTCGCAAGCATTTGTGATTTTCATATAAACTATTTAAAAAAAGCATTTGTTAACAAGTATGATAAAGCTTTATCAGACTTAAATTCATTGCTTGATGAACTAAAAAATAAAATAAATTCAGAATCAACTAATGACTATGACATAGAATATGATGCAATAGTAAGTTATGGTGAGTTGTTTAGTTCTTTAATTTTCAGCGAGTTTTTAAAACATAATGGCATTTATAACACACTTATTGATGCTAGACAGGTCATAATAACCGATTCAAACCACCGAGATGCAAAAATAAATTGGCAAAACAGTTTGGATACCGTTAAAAAGAGTTTTGGAAATGGAATATTTGTAACACAAGGCTTTATAGGAAGCGCTTCTAACGGAGAGGTAACAACACTTGGTAGAGAAGGCTCTGATTATTCAGCATCTGCTCTTGCATATTTGCTTAATGCTACAAGTGTAACTATTTGGAAAGATGTCCCAGGAATAATGAATGCTGACCCTGATTGGTGTTCTTTTGCTGAAAAGTTGGATGTTTTATCCTATCTTGAAGCTATTGAACTCGCATTTTTTGGTGCAAAGGTAATTCATCCTAAAACGATTAAACCTCTTGAAAATAAAAACATTCCAATGTATGTTAAATCATTTAAAAACCCAGAAGATGCTGGGACTATTATTAAAAAATTAGACTACAAACTTAAGCTTATCCCAGTATATATTTTAAAAACAAATCAAATTCTAATCTCTATTTCCCCAAAAGATTTCTCCTTTATTGTTGAAGAAAACATAAGTAAAATATTTGGATTATTTGCTCAATATAAAGCAAAAGTGAATATTACTCAAAACTCTGCCGTAAGTTTCTCTGCTTCAATTGACGGGGACAACAGATACTTTAATGACCTTATCGGAGAATTACAGAAAGAGTTCTATGTAAAATACAATACAAATCTGGAACTTGTAACTATAAGATATTACACCGAAGATTCTATTAATAAAATGACATCCAACAAGAAGATTTTAATTGAACAGAAAAGTCGTTCTACTGCAAGGTTTTTATTACAATGTTAGGGCTGTTTTTATTGCATTAATATACCTTACAAATCCGTTTTTTTACCATAAGCTAAATCGCCGGCATCGCCAAGTCCAGGAACAATATACGATTTTACTGTTAGCTCATCATCAATAGCTCCCACCCATACCGAAATTATACTCTCGGGTAAAACTCTTTCAATATAGTCGAGTCCATCTTTACTTGCTATTATTGCTGCTATGTGAACATGTTTCGGCATACCATAATTTAACAACCCTTTAAAGGCTAACTCTATACTTCCACCAGTAGCAAGCATCGGATCATTAATTATTAATATTTTTTTTTCTAATGGTGGAGATGAGATATAATCAATTTTAATCTCAAATTCTCCACTTTTATCATACTTTCTATACCCTGCAACAAATGCACTATCTGCATGATCAAAATAATTTAAAAATCCCTGATGATAAGGCACTCCTGCTCTTAATACGGTTGCAATAATCGGTTGTTCTTTAATAGTTGGTACCGTAGCAATGCCAAGAGGTGTTGTTATGTCTTCGTCGCTGAATGGTAGCGTTTTACTAATTTCATAAGCCATAATTTCACCAACTCGTTGCAAATTATTTCTGAACCTTAATCTATCCTGTTGAATTTGGTAATCACGAATTTCTGAAATAAACTGGTCTAATAGAGTCCCTTTACCACCTAAATTGTAAATTTTCATCGCAGTGTAATTAATATTAAACTGTAATTATACAAAATATTTGTTTTAGAATTACATTTTGAGCATTTTTTTAAGCACTCATTCTTTAAACCCCGCAAATGGAAGTTTGTCGATAAACAAATCTTAAATAGTATTGTATGGATATCTTTCGAAATGAACTTTTTTTGCCATATCAAACAAAACTTCTTTAAACTCTTCTATGTTCTCAGACAGTTTTGCAGAGATAAAAACACAAGGCATTGACAGTTTTGCGAAATATGTGCTTTTAAGCTCCTCTAGTGAATAGTTTTCTTTGCTCATCGGTAATAAGTCATCCTCATCTTTTTTTACGAAACTAAACTTATCGGTCTTGTTAAAAACTACCAGACCCTGCTTATCATCTATTTTAAGTTCTCTCAAAGTTTGCTCAACAACACTCATTTGATCTTGAAAAGACTTATGCGAAACATCTACTACATGTATTATAATATCAGACTCTCGGGCTTCGTCAAGTGTTGATTTAAAAGACTCTACTAGTTTATGAGGCAATTTTCTTATAAAACCAACAGTATCGCTTAATAAAAATGGTAAATTATTTATAACCACCTTACGAACAGTGGTATCTAAGGTTGCAAAAAGTTTATTCTCTGCCAATACATCTGATTTGCTTAACAAATTCATTATTGTTGATTTACCTGCATTGGTGTAACCTACTAAAGCAACTCTAACCATATTGGTTCTGTTTTTTCTCTGCTGAGCCATCTGCTTATCGATAGATTTGAGATCTTCTTTTAATTTTGCTATTTTACTAAGAATAATTCGTCTATCAGTTTCTATTTGGGACTCTCCAGGTCCTCTAAAACCAATCCCCCCTCTTTGCCTTTCTAGATGTGTCCACATTCTTGTAAGCCTGGGTAACAAATATTGATATTGAGCCAACTCCACCTGGGTTTTTGCATATGCTGTCATGGCTCTCTGAGCAAATATATCTAATATCAGATTAGTTCTGTCAAGAACCCTAAGCTCTAATGCTCTTTCAATATTTCTTAATTGTGCAGGAGTTAATTCGTCATCAAAAATAATTAATGGTATTTCATTTTCATTAATATATCTTTTTATTTCTTCAAGCTTGCCACTGCCCACATAAGTTTTTGAATTTGCAAATGCAACATTTTGGGTAAAAAACTTTACAGGTTCAAGACCTGCAGTTTCGGCAAGTTGTTTTAATTCGTCAAGATATTCAAAAACCTGTTCAGCATTGTGATCCTGATCAATTACACTTACTAACACAACCTTTTCAGGATTTATAACACTTTGCATAAAATCAGATTTTCCTACAACAAAAAGACCCTGCCGAAAAGACAGGGTCTAATATTTTATAACTATTATTAATACAATTTAAAATTAATTGGGACAACAAATGTAACAGGAACTGGCTTTCCTCTTTGTTTACCTGGTGTCCACTTGGGTAACATTTTTACAACTCTTAAAGCTTCTGCGTCAAGATAAGGGTCAACGCCTTTTGCAACTTGTACTTTTGTTACGGCTCCGTTTTTGTCAATTACAAACTGAATAAATACTCTACCCTGGATACCATTTTCTTTTGCAATTTCGGGATATTTAGTATTATCGGCAATAAATTTCATTAAAGCTGCGTCTCCACCAGGGAAAACAGGTTTATCTTCAACAACGGCAAAAGCAATAGCTTCTACTTCCTCTTCAACTTCCTCCACATCAAAACTTTGAACTATATTAATATTTGTTTTGGTCTTTTCGTCGGACTCTGTATTAATATCAACATCTTTGACCTTAACATCGTCTTCAACAATAGTCAGCTCTTCTATAACAGTCTCTGGCTCCGGTTCTGGTGGTTCAACTTCTTCGGGAGGAGTTTCCTGCACAGTATTTTCAATTTCTTCTTCAAATACTTCATCTCCACTCAATCCGCCCAAATTCGATTCTGTCATTTCTTCTGTTGTCCATTCAAAAGCAACAAGGCATATTGCCAATGACACTACCAAACCAATCAATAAGAAATTAAATTTATTTTTTTCTAAATTGACCTTATCAGACTTTTTTACTTGCATAGCTTTAAATTTTAAGTTCGTAAAATTAGTATTTTTATTAATCACTACAAAAAAATAATCTATTTTTTCGCGTAATTGATGCTTTCTATATAGTTAATCCATAAATTATTTTACAATTCTTTATCAAAAACGAAATATTTTTAAAATTGTTGCATTTTAAGGTCTATTTCAAAGAATACATTACTAGTTTCAGTAATTTCAGAAATATTTCTTCAATTATTAATCATTTATAAATAAAATATTATCTTTGCAGCCCGGTTCGAGAAACCGAGAATAAGTTAAATAACTAAAAAAGTAATTATTATGGCAGTTAAATTAAGACTAGCAAGACACGGACGCAAAAGTATCCCTTTTTATTACATTGTTGCTACCGACTCTCGCACACCACGTGATGGTAAGTTTATTGAAAGAATTGGATCTTACAATCCAACCACAAATCCGGCTACAATTGAGCTGAATTTTGACAAAGCATTAACTTGGTTAATGACAGGTGCTCAACCAACTGAAACCGTTAGAAGAATTTTATCTTACAAAGGTGTTTTAATGAAAAAACACTTACTTGACGGTGTTAGAAAAGGAGCTTTTGACGAAGCTGAAGCTGACAAGCGTTATGTTGCTTGGGAAAAGACTAAAATATCAAAGATTAGTGAAAAAATCAAAGGTCTTGACGACAGTAGAATTAAAGATGAAAAAGCCAAACTCGAAGCTGAAAAATTAATAAAAGAACAAAGAGCAGAGGCTATTGCAAAAAAATATGCTGATGCAGCAAAGACTCAAGCTGAAGAAGCTAGCTCTGAAGATGTTCAGGAAGAAGTAGCTGCAGAAGAGACTACTGTTGTTGCAGAGGCAGCTGCAGAGACTTCAGCAGAAATAACTGAAGAAGTTGTTGAAGAAGTTAAAACTGACGACGAAGCAGAAAGTACTGAAAAATAATGTTCTTTGGAAAAGATGAATTGATTCTTGTTGCACATGTTCTAAAAACACATGGTCTAACTGGGAATTTATTTTTATCAATTCATGACGATTTTTCAAACAGTATAATCAAAGAAAATAAACCGGTATTTCTTTTTAAAGAAGGAATACCGGTTCCTTTTTCCCTAGAATCGGTTAAATCCTCCGGAAACAACCTAATTGTAAAATTCAGACATATTAATAATATTGAAAAAGCAAATAATTTCATTGGTTGTGAGGTTTATGTTTTGTCCGAAATAATTAATGATAACACTGAAGATGATTTTTCATTTGAATTTGATGGATTTTCTGTTTTTGATAAACAATATGGATTCATAGGTAATGTTAAAAATTTTGACATGATTCCCGGTAATCCAATATTTGAAACTGAATTAAATGGAAAAACTATAATAATTCCTTATTCAGAAGACATTATATCTAAAGTTGACGAATTTAGAAGAGAAATTTATATTAATGCCCCTGAAGGACTGATTGAAATATACCTCAATTCATAATAAAACCTTTACTTACATAAAAAAATAAGTTTTTTTCCTTAAAATTACTATTAGTAATGCATTTCTAAATATCTTTGTTATAATTATGCAACCATTATTTTTATTATAATGTCTGTAATGTAATTAAGAATGCCTGACTTACTCGAAATAATTGCCGGCTGTAAGAAAATGGAGAAAAAAGCACAGCGATGTCTGTATGACAGATACGCAGCTTTGTTTCTTGGTATTGCTTATAGATACAGTAAGTCTAAAGAAGATGCTGAAGACATTTTGCAGGATGCATTTGTAAAAATCCTGACAAGAATTGATCAATACAGCGAAACAGGTTCTTTTGAAGGTTGGATGAAAAAAATATTGGTTAATACAGCCATTAGTCATTATAGAGTCTCGCAAAAGCATGACTATCATAAGGACTTTGACGATATTGTTGAAACTAATATTGAAGATTATGAAATAGATAGCAATGAATTTACACGTGAAGAATTGCTTCACAGCATTAATGAATTGCCACAGGGTTTCAAAATAATCTTTAACCTTTACGCGATTGAAGGGTATAAACATCGCGAAATTGCAGAAATGCTCGAAATAAATATTGGGACATCAAAATCTCAATACAGTAGAGCAAGAGCATATTTGCAAATTAGATTAAATGAATTAAAAAAAGAAAAAAAGCTTATTACAGATGAGCAGTAATAAAAATATTGAAGATCTTTTCCGGTCGGAACTTGGCGATTTTAAAGTTAATCCCTCGGACAAAGTATGGTCAGGCATAAATAAACGTATGTGTGTTCCTCGCTTCAATGCTATATATAGAAATGCTTTTAGCGCATTTAAACTATCCCCTTCTGATCATGTTTGGCGTAGAGTAGCTGCTTTTGTTTGGTTAAACAAATTTATCCACTTTACACCTTTTAGTTTTAATATTTATTACCTCGGTATAATAATAACTGCAGTAGTCGGAACAGTTATTACAGTTAATAATAATCCTAACTTAAACTTTGTCCACTTCGACCCTAATACAAAAACTGTAGAAATAGTCGATGATTCAAACAGTCTTTTTAATATCCCAGACCCTACAGATTATATCAATTCTCAAATTGCAGAAAACAATTCAGATGCTGATAAAGAAACTGCTATTATTTACGATAAGCTTGACGCCGACCCAGATTTTAATGTCGAAAAAGAAATTATTTTGCCCATTAATGAAAATACAAATAATCTAAATACTGAAACAAACATAGTTATACAAAATCAAGAGCAGAATAATATTATAAGTCAAAACAATTACATCAATACCGAGAATCTTACAACAAATGAAGTTGATAATAAAATACCAGAGCTTAGTGATCTCGTAAATATTCCTGTGGAACAAATAGTTGAAAAAGAAAGTTCTATAAAAGTAGATATAAAAACTGAAAGAGAACTTTTACCGACAAGACTACTCTTAAATAAAATACAATACTTAAAATATCGTCCTGATTGGTCAGAATTTGCAGATTTAAAGCTTTCCGAAATACCATACCTAAATCCGATTGTCTATGACACTTTGGGTTATAATCATGCTGGCGATCCAATAATTGTCGAAAAATCATGGTTTACAATAGATTTATTCTATTCACCATATTTACATAGCTATTCTAACAAATTACTTAATACCGAATTAGAACAGAACTATAGTTTTTATTCATCTAACAATAAACCGATTTACTCATATAGTGCAGGGGTCGGACTGTCTTTTAATTATAAAAGATTAAGGATAGAATCTGGTTTTTCACATATGCAAATGCGCGAAAACCTTAACCAAACTGTAAAAATATATGATACAATTACTAATTATCAATATAATTATTTCGAAAATCATAGCTGGAATTATGATACGACAATGATACTTGACCTTAACGAGTATCTTGCTGGGAATATTGTTTATATAGAGTATGTTGATTCGTGCATGTTTTATTATACCGACTCTGTTATGACAGAATATCTTGATTCTGTACAGATTGACAAATTAATGCAGGCCGAAAATGCTTATCATATAGTTGACATACCTGTTATTGTAGGATATGAATTTAATTATAATAATTTTTCAATAACACCAAAAGCTGGTATAATTACAAGTTATCTGACAAAACGTACGGGTACAGCATATAATATTATGGCAGGCGAAATAGTTAATGCTAATGATTTACCTTCGAGCAAATTACTTTTTAATTATTATGCAGGTATTAATTTACAATATAGAATATCGAAGAATTTAGCAATTTTTATTGAACCTCATATAAGATCTGATATTAATTCCTTGTACAAAAACTCTTATGCCATAAATGAGAAAAGTATGAAATATGGGGTGAAAACAGGTATCAGTTTTAAGTTCTGATGAAAAAACACTTCCTAAATATAGTTTTTGCACTTCTCCTGACTTTAAACTCATCATTTTTATTTGCAGTATGCAATGCAAATTATAACTATCACGAAACAAGTCCATTATATGTGGAGTTTCTAAACTTTTCAGTTAGCTATAATGAAGGAACGGTTCATTATTATTGGGATTTTGGAGATGGTAGTACAAGCTATCAAGAAAACCCAATACATATTTATGATGCCCCTGGTATTTATGAAGCATCTCTTACCGTAATAACTACAGAGCTTTGTTTTTCGTCTAAAACCAAAAACTTATATATTGGAATACCTCCAAGCTCTCCATACTGCTATCTTGATATAGAATTTACTACTTCTAATGCCACGGCCCCCGATTACAATAACGGAACCGCTTCAGTTTTTGGATATTCTGATATTCCCTGTTGCTACCAAGCCTTCTGGAGTAATGGTGCAGAAGGAGA
>JAQVEY010000418.1 GCA_028697515.1 Bacteroidales bacterium
TAATCATTTTCGAGAAAATTTCCGCCATGAGGAATGCAGTTTAAGTCAATTGTATGAGGATACACAGGATTTTCATCTTTTTTGCCTGATCTTTCTGTCATAAGTTGATTATAACCCTTAAACCCCGAACCCGTAACTGATTGATATGTTGAAACAACCACTCTTTTTAGTGTGTATTTTAAATGCAGAGGCCATAAAATAACAGTTAATGGAATTGTAGAACAGTTAGGATTTGCAATTATATAATCATTTTCTTCAAGTACTGAGATATTTACTTCGGGGACAATCAGTTTTATATCTTCATACATTCTCCATGCAGACGAGTTATCAACTACTCTAGTTTTTATTTTTGCAAATAGCGGAGCGTATTCCAAAGAGGCGTTTTTTCCGGCCGAAAATATTGCAATATCAGGCTTTTTCTTTAAGGCTTCTTTTATCGTTATAACCGTATGTTCTTGGCCATTGAAAGCAATTTTTTTTCCAGCAGAGGCATCAGAAGCAACAGGAATCAATTCCTCAGGTATAAAATTGCGTTCTTCGAGCACTTTTAATATTGCTGTTCCCACCATTCCTGTAGCACCTACGATTGCTAGTTTCATACAAATATGTTTTTTGTGTAAAAATATAAATTTTCAACTAATCTTTTGTCAAAATAGAAATAATAAAATAATTTAAGGTATTTTTACAATGTTAAATGCCGATTGTTCTATATGAATAAATTGGACAATAATTTTAAAACATGAGAAAACTTATTTTCATATTAACAATTTTGCCGCTGATAAGCTTTGCACAATTCAGTGATGATTTTAGTGACGGAGATTTTACTGCAGATCCTACTTGGACAGGTAATACCGATAAATTTATCATTGATGCATCTAACCAGTTGCAGTTATATGAAAACCCTTTGGCAGAAGGGGTGTCGCAGCTTTCGACATTTAGTGGGGCAATTAATGACGCCAGTTGGGAATTTCTTGTAAAACTAGATTTTAACCCATCCTCGACAAACTATTGCGAGGTTTATCTGGCATCAAACAATTCTGATTTAGCATCTGTCACTAATGGGTATTTTGTAAAAATCGGCAATACTGCTGATGAGGTAAGTTTATACAGAAAAGACGCATCAACCAGCACTATGATAATTGATGGGACTGATGGAAGGTTGAACACAACAACAGTAAATGTACGGGTGAAAGTTACTCGTGATATTGATGGAAACTGGACTCTAATGTCTGATACTTTAGGCGGGACAGATTATTACACCGAAGGCAGTGTTTTGGATAATACATATTTCAGTTCTTCATATTTTGGACTAAGATGTGTTTATACTTCAACCCGTTCTCAACATATCTTTTTTGACGATTTTGTTGTGACAGGCGATGCATTTGTAGATGATGTTCAACCACAATTATTGTCTTCTCAGGTTATTGACGAACAGCATTTTCTAATGATATTTAGCGAAGCTCTTGATCCGGGAACTGGTTTAAACATAACTAATTACTCGGTAAATAATGGTATTGGAAATCCTGCAGTTGCATCATTTTATGAATCGGATGCATCAAAAGTTCTGTTGGAGTTTTCAATATCTTTTGTGTCAGGAACAAATTATATTTTACAATATCAAAATATTGCCGATTTAAGTATGAATCCTATTGTGCCGGGCTTTATATCGTTTAGTTATATAGATTTTGTAGCAGGTATGGTAGTTATTAATGAAATTATGGCAGATCCTGACCCTCCAGTAGGATTACCAAATGCTGAATATGTAGAATTATATAACACTTCAGATTACACAATTGATCTTACCGATTGGATTTACACAATAGGCACAAGTTCAAAAACACTCAGTTCATATCAACTCGAGGCAGGTGAATATTTAATTTTATGTCATACTAATTTTGTGTCAGAATTCGAATTATTTGGCAATACTTTAGGAATAGAATCATTTCCATTAATTACTAATGGAGGCCAGACAATTGTATTAAAAGATAAAGATAGTCAGGAGATAGATCGTGTTACATATTCAGATTCATGGTATCAGGATTCAAATAAAAAAGACGGAGGTTGGTCACTTGAGAAGATAGACCCATCAAATACTTGTTCACCTCAAACGAACTGGATTGCCTCTAACAATGAATTTGGGGGAACCCCGGGGATAATTAATTCGGTTTTTGCGATTAATAACGATACCCAAGCTCCTGAAGTCCTTAGCGTAAATGTAACTGCAGGTAATGAAATTACCCTTGTCTTTTCTGAGCCGGTTGATACTCTTACAAGCCTTGTTTTAACAAATTATAATGTAAGTCCAGATTTTGGAAATCCGTTTTATGCTATAGCAGATCCATCAAATGAATCTTCAGTAATCTTACAATTTCCTTCTTCATTTAGTGAAAATCTGAATTATTCAATTACAGTTAGTAATATCTCTGACTGGTGCGGAAATATTATGACTGAACAAACTGCTGGTTTTATTTTGTATAATCCTGCCGACTATGATATTATTATTACAGAAATTATGGCAGACCCAGAACCTGTTGTACTTCTCCCCGAAGCAGAGTATATTGAACTTTATAATAGTACAGCTTACGATTTGGATTTGACAAACTGGACAATAAGTGCAGGCAGTACTACTAGAACATTAGCTTATTGTGTTATTCCGGCAAGTGGTTATCTGGTATTATGTCATCAAGATAATTTGGCTTTGTTCGATGATTTGCTGAATGTTGCAGGAGTAGAAAGTTTTCCCGCTTTGACAAATGGAGGTGCGGTCTTAACACTCAGAGACAAAAATAATA
>JAQVEY010000419.1 GCA_028697515.1 Bacteroidales bacterium
GAGATTGTCTAGTGTTAAAAATCCATGAAAAACTTCCCAATTTGGAATAAAAAGAGATTGTTTGCCTTCAAAATAGATTTCATTTGAGATTAAACCTTCATAAATAGCATAATCTTTATTGTCTGTAACAAAGCTTAAAGTGTCCGTCTGCGACTCAAAATCACAGAAAATACTAAACTCCTGAAAATCATCTTTATTTTGAACAGACGACTGATAGGCAAAATATAATCCTGCTAAAACTAACAGTGAAACTAGAATAATAATTATCTCTTTTTTCTGCATTAGCTGAATCTACAAAGATTTATTAAAATGAAACATCATAAAAATTGCTAATTCCCTCAATATATTTTGAGTTTCTTGTCATGCGAAATGGTAAACTGTTTATTATATTAGGTGCATATTCATTGTGTTCCTCATCATATTTAATTTCCACAACTGTATTTCTATCACGAACATATTCTGTAAAATGATTGAAATTATCCTTGAAATTGTAATATTTAATATCGTCATCTATTGTGAGACGATAGATCCCCGTAACATCTCTATAGTAGCTACGCCTGTATGTATTAAGGAGTTTTATTTTCATTCCTGCTACCTCATCTAAAACTTCTATCGGGATATCTGATTCTTTTAGTATTTTGAAGCAATCGAAGTTTGTAAAGTTCTCGCTTAGTTTAAAAGCATTCAAAAAAAATGAATTTTTTGTTCCACGATAAGCGGTTTTTATTTTAATCTCAAACACAGCTCCTGAAATATGACCTTTGATATCACCATACCATCTAATCCGATATTTTTTTCGTTCTGATTTTCCCATGAGATTATCATATAAACAATCTAATTCGGGAGTGTCAAGATAAATATTGTTCACATATCTGGGATGATATATTCGACGGAAAAAAGCAGCTGAACCTAAAACTATATTTTCGACTTGTCGAAAGTCTAGAATTTCCGGTCTAAATTTCCGTTCATACCTAAAATTTTCGAGTTTCTGATATTCTTTTAATTCAGTTTTCTCCATTATCTGATATCAACGAATGAAACTGTTGTGTTGTCTATTTTAAGTATTTCGTTTTTACATTCTGTAAGTAAATCCAAATTTTTAACTTTTACCCTGAATGCCAAATCCAAAATATGTTTGCTTTGGTCAAATCTTCTTAATAATGGACGACTAAACTTGAGGCTTACAATTCCCACGATTTTTTCCATATCACCTTCTTTAGGGTTCTCAAGACTAATTACAAGATTGTATGCAACAAGCTTATTGTTTGGTTTAATAAAATATCTTACCCAAACTACAGCAATTAATATTAAAAATGAAATAATTGTTACAACCGGCTGGTTGGCACCCATTCCTAAACCAATTCCTATTGCAAGAAACAGATAAGTTAATTCTTCCGGCTCTTTAATGGCGGCACGATACCTTACAATTGACAAAGCACCGACAAGACCTAACGATAAGGCCACCGAACTACCGACGAGAGTAATAATCAACATGGTAATTAATGCAAGCATTACAAAATTATACGCAAACTGACTTTTATTTGATAAGGTGTTTGCACAACGACGATAAGTCAATTCAAGAATTACTGTCATTACAATTGTCATTGCTGCATTTAGTAAAAACAGATTAATGTCAATTTCCTGAGGTTCGAAATTAAAATACTGTAAAATTTTTTCGTAATTATTCATAATTCAAAGTTTATTGTGCAAAAATAATTATTTAATTTATAAATGAAAACCCTAGTTGTATAATTGAAAATCTTTAGAAAAGTCAATAATTATAATGGTCTTGCATAGGAGATAACATCTTCTGCAGTAATTTCTGATCCACAAAGTATTACCAATCTTTCAATAACATTACGGAATTCTCTTATATTACCTGTCCAATTTATTTTTTTCAGTTCTTCTAAAGCTCCTACAGCAATTTTTTTGATTGGAACGCCTTGTTCTTCGCAGCTAATTGCTACAAAATGCTCTGCTAATAATGGAATGTCTTCTTTACGATTGTTTAAAGATGGCACGTGAATAAGAATTACACTTAAGCGGTGATAAAGGTCTTCGCGAAAATTGTTTTTTTCGATTTCGCTAGCGATATTTTTATTCGTAGCTGCAATTACCCTCACATTAACATCAATGTCTTTGTCGCTACCGACTCTGGTAATTTTGTTTTCCTGCAATGCTCTCAAAACTTTTGCCTGAGCAGACAGGCTCATATCACCGATTTCGTCAAGGAAAATTGTTCCTCCGTCAGCTTGTTCGAATTTTCCTTTGCGCTGCTTAATAGCCGAGGTAAAAGCTCCTTTTTCGTGTCCAAATAATTCGGATTCTATTAACTCAGATGGTATTGCGGCACAATTAACCTCGATAAACGGAGCTTGTGCTCTGTTGCTTTTATCATGCAACCATCTTGCTACAACCTCTTTACCGGTTCCGTTTTCTCCTGTAATTAAAACTCTGGCATCAGTTGGAGCAACCCTTTCGATCATGTCCTTTACTTTTTTTATTGCTGCCGACTCCCCAATCATCTGGTATCTCATATTAACCTTTTTCTTGAGGGTTTTTGTTTCTACAATAAGATTTGACTTCTCAAGTGCATTTTTTAAAGTAACCATAATCCTGTTTAGGTCGAGAGGTTTCTGGATAAAATCAAAAGCCCCTTTTTTGATTGCCTCAACCGCTGTTTCAATATTTCCATGACCGGAAATCATAACAACGGGAATTTCTGGAGATGACTCATGCAAACTTTCAAGCACTTCAATACCATCCATTTGAGGCATTTTTAT
>JAQVEY010000420.1 GCA_028697515.1 Bacteroidales bacterium
AAATATTCCCATACCTACTTGTATTAATAATCTTATATTAATTGAAATTTTTCATCCCTTTAACATTGATTTCCTTTCCCCAAAATTCAATTATATAAAAATAGCTTATTTTTTATTACAAAAAGAATTTTTAATACTTTTTTTCTATTCTATTTAAAATTTCCGTTGCCGCACGATTGCATCGTGTGGTAGATATACCAAGCCACACGACACAACCCTATAGAGCTCACGTAAGTAATCGTGCTGCAGCGAGGAGAGTTTTTGCTCAAATTAGTGTTAACTAATCTTCAGATGATTTAAATCCTATTCTGCGTCGGTTTAGTTGCTCAAATTGTTTGTGTTTTGTTTCTTCAAATTGCTTGAGATATTCAAAAATTATCATAAGTTTTTCATCGTGATTGTGGATTTGACTTTTTATCTTTTCAAGTTCTATAAATAATTCTTTGTGGGAATTTATCATTTCTCGCATTTTGTTAAAAATACGAATTATCTGAATATTTGTTTCTACTGCTTTTTCTGAATTAAGCACACTAGATAACATTAACACTCCATGTTCGGTAAAAGCAAATGGAGCATAGCGTAATCCTTGTCTATCTGCATTGGAGGTGACATTTTGGCACCTCCAATTGTCAAACTCTTCCTTATTAAGCTCAAACATAAAATCCTCTGGAAAACGATTTATATTTCGTTTAACCTGCCGTTTCAAATATTTGGTTTCGACTCCGTAAAGCTCTGCCAAATCTCTGTCTATCATTATCTTTTTTCCACGCACAAGATATATCTTGCTTAATATGACTTCATCCGGAATCATTACTTTATTTCTTTGCTCACTCATATTTAAATCAAAATATTAACAAAAATATAAATAAAAACTACTCCTTCAAAAAATTCATTGATCAAAATCAACCTCATATTGTTTATTAACATCCTCCCCTAAAAAGCCGTTAATAACCTTTACTGAATTTTAAGGCTTTAAGCAGGAAAATTAATACATTTGTAAATTAAAATTTAGACAATGGAAAAGATACAAAAATTGGAAGCTGTTGCCAGTCAGGTTAGGCGGGATTTGTTACGAATGATTCATGCAAAAAACTCTGGACATCCGGGTGGTTCCTTGGGTGTAACTGACTTATTGGTTTGCCTGTATTTCGAAATTATGGAACATAATCCTAAATTTGATATGAATGGTAAAAATCAGGATTTGTTTTTTTTGTCAAACGGACACACTTCTGCTGCATGGTATAGCGTCCTAGCACGTGCAGGTTACTTTCCAGTTTCTGAATTGGGTAGTTTCAGAGCAATAAATTCCAGACTTCAAGGACATCCCACAACAGCAGAACATTTGCCGGGAATAAGAATTGCTTCGGGTTCTCTCGGACAAGGGCTATCCGTTTCTTGTGGTGCTGCACTTGCAAAGAAACTTAATAAGGATTCTAAATTTGTATATTGCTTGATGGGCGATGGCGAAATTGAAGAAGGACAGGTTTGGGAAGCTGCTATGTTTGCTCAAGCCAGAAAAATTGATAATTTAATCGCTTTTTTAGATTATAACGGCCAACAAATAGACGGAAGTGTAACTTCTATTCTTGGACTTGACAAACTGCGAGAAAAATGGGAAGCTTTTAACTGGATTGTGTTGGAATGCAAGGGTAACGACATGAAAGATCTTATTGACACAATAAACATGGCAAAATCTTTGTCAGGGAAAGAAAAACCTGTTATGATAATTATGAAAACCGAAATGGGAAATGGAGTTGATTTTATGATGGGAACACATAAATGGCACGGTGTTGCTCCAAATGACGAACAATTAAAAACAGCTCTAGCTCAACTCGAAGAAACACTTGGAGATTATTAAAATTTGTAATTATTTAGATATACAACAAATTAATATATTTTATTGATGAAGGGACTAAAGCAAATAGCATGGGGCATAGAGCATGGGACTAATTTAGTATTAATTAGTGCAACTGTTTTAAGATTAAATTATAGAAACCTTGGAAATGCAATGTTTTCAAAACACCATGCTTACTGCACCATGCAAAAAATATCTACTTATACAATAATAAAATTTTAATATTTTGAAAAAATCAATCTTAATATTTATAAGTCTTTTAATCTGTTCATTTTTAACTGCACAGATTAGAAACGAACCAGAACCTGAAAAACCTCTAACAAGAGTTTTGATAATTTTTGATGCATCAACAAGTATGATGGAAAGATGGGAAGGCACTGTAAAATTCGAAAAAGCCAGAGAACTTCTTTTTGAATTGCTCGACTCGCTTGAATCTGTTCAACAAACTCAAAAACTTGAAGTTGCACTCAGAATTTACGGGCACCAAAGCGTAACTCCTCCACCCGATTGCAGAGATTCAAAACTTGAAGTTTCTTTTGGAGAAAACACTATCAATCTTATCAGGGAAAAAATGAAAATAATTAGTCCCAAAGGAGTAACTCCAATAGCTTATTCTCTGGGTCAATCCGAAGGAGATTTCCCTCCTTGTGATGATTGTCGAAATATTATAATCTTAATCACAGACGGACTTGAAACCTGTGAGGGTGATCCCTGCGAGGTAAGTTTAGCTCTGCAAAAGAAAGGGGTAGTTCTAAAACCATATATTATTGGCGTTGATATTGACATAGAATTGGTGGACATGCTAAAATGTATGGGGAATTATTTCAATGCAGCTGATGCTGAACAATTCAGACAGGCAATTAATACGATTGTAACACAAGTAACAAATCTCACAAGTGTACAGGTTAATTTACTTGACACAAAAG
>JAQVEY010000421.1 GCA_028697515.1 Bacteroidales bacterium
AAGAGCTGCTTCCCTCAAATGATATTGAAAAGATTGTTATTGTAAATAAAGATCGGGTAGATATTTATATTAAAGCCGACCGACTAGCAGATGAAAAACATAAAGAGGTATCTAAATCTGGACCATTTAGCTTTTCCGGAAACAAAGGCCCTCATTATTATTTTAAAATTGGTGATGTCGAAACATTTGAAAGACAACTTGCCGAAGCACAGGTAGATAAAGATCCAGAGCAAAAACTCACAGCACAATATAATACACAACATAACTATATGGGCGAAATCCTTAGCTGGATATTGCCAATAGCTTTACTAGTTGGCCTTTGGTATCTTATATTTAGAAAAATGGGCGGCGGTGGTGCCGGAGGAAATCAGATTTTTAATATCGGAAAATCAAAAGCTCAAATATTTGACAAAGAGCGTAGAGTACAAGTTAATTTTAACGATGTTGCAGGACTTGAAGAGGCAAAAGTTGAAATAATGGAAATTGTAGATTTCCTCAAAAACTCTGACAAATATACAAAATTAGGTGGCAAAATTCCTAAAGGAGCTTTGCTGGTTGGCCCTCCCGGGACTGGAAAGACCCTACTTGCTAAAGCTGTAGCAGGTGAAGCTAATGTTCCCTTCTTCTCTTTGAGCGGTTCCGATTTTGTTGAAATGTTTGTAGGTGTTGGGGCTTCGCGAGTTCGCGATTTATTTAAACAAGCAAAATCCAAAGCCCCATGTATTATATTCATTGACGAAATTGATGCAATAGGTCGTGCCAGAGGTCGAAATCCAAATTTTGGATCAAACGACGAACGTGAGAACACCTTAAACCAATTACTGACCGAAATGGATGGATTTGACACTAATAGCGGCGTAATTATTTTGGCAGCCACTAACCGTGCAGATATTCTTGATAAAGCATTAATGAGAGCTGGTAGATTTGATAGACAAATACATCTTGAACTGCCAGACATTGTTGAAAGAGAAGATATTTTTAAAGTACATACACGTGAGCTAAAAATGTCTAAAGATGTTGCTATTGACTTTTTGGCAAAACAAACCCCCGGATTTAGCGGTGCCGACATTGCAAATGTTTGTAACGAAGCCGCTCTTATAGCCGCCAGAAATAACAAAAAAAGTATTGAAAAACAAGATTTTCTTGACGCGGTTGATCGTATTATTGGTGGGCTTGAACGTAAAAATAAGATTATCTCTCAAGATGAAAAAAAGACAATAGCTTTTCACGAAGCAGGACATGCAACTGTAAGCTGGCTACTTGAATATGCAAATCCACTTCTGAAAGTAACAATTATTCCGCGTGGGCGTGCATTGGGCGCTGCCTGGTATCTGCCTGAGGAAAGATCTTTAACAACCAAAGAACAACTTTTAGATGAAATGTGTTCAGCTCTTGGTGGTAGAGCCAGCGAAGAAATTATTTTTAATAAAATTTCTACCGGGGCACTTAATGATCTCGAAAAAGTAACAAAGCAGGCATTTGCAATGGTTGGTTTCTTTGGAATGAGTGAAAAAATTGGAAATCTTTCATTTTATGATTCAACCGGACAAAACGAATATGGTTTTACTAAGCCATATAGTGAGAAAACTGCTGAATTACTTGATATAGAAGTAAAAAAACTTGTCGAAGAACAATACGAAAAAGCTAAATCTATTTTAAAAAGCAATATTACAGGTTTAACTCAATTGGCAGAAACGCTTCTTGAAAAAGAAGTAATTTTTAGCGAAGACCTCGAAAAGGTTTTTGGAAAAAGGAAATATGCCAAACCAGCAGCGGCTGAAGTAAAGAAAAAGAAAGAGGATAAGCCTAAAACTGAAGCTAAGAAAAAATCTGTGAGAAAGCCTAAACCAAAAGATTCTGATTCAACAAGTAAAGATTCATAAAAAACAAATTAAGCATCATCGGTTTTATTAATTGACTAAAAGTTATTTTGAACAATTTCTTAAAAAGAACACTCACAGGTAGCATATTTGTTGCTATTACAACATCTCTAATATTAATTAATGAATGGACATTTCTTGCTTTTGTTTTAATAGCAAACCTATGGCTTAGTATTGAATTTTTTCGTATTTCAAGCCATGATCAAACAAAGGCTCTGTCGTTCACGTCAATATTTACAGGTAGTATAGCTATTGCATTGGTCTTTTTGGGTAAAATATTCGACATAAATAACTCTATTTACTGGCTGATTCTTATTCCGGCGCTATTCATTTTTATAGAAGAATTATTCCTAAATAAACAAAACCCATTACGCAACATTTCGGTTTCAGTTTTATCATTGATTTATATTACAATGCCTTTAATAACATCAATATTGCTTGTTTTTGGAAACAATCTTGATTTTCAGATTAACTCAAGCAAAGAATTTCATTCAGAATTATTGATGGGTATTTTAATACTAATTTGGATATTTGATAGTATGGCATATTGTGTTGGAGTGCCATTAGGTAAACATAAGCTTTTTGTTAGAGTATCTCCAAAAAAATCATGGGAAGGGACAATTGGCGGGGCTATTTTTGTAATTGTTGCCGGAATATTTATGTACAAGTTTTTCCCTGTGCTTTCTCAAACAGATTGGATAGTCATTTCGGCTCTTGTAATAGTATTCGGAACTATTGGAGATCTTATCGAATCATTATTTAAGCGTAGCATCAATGTAAAAGATTCAGGCGAAACACTTCCCGGACATGGTGGACTACTTGACAGATTAGATAGTTTTATTTTTACCCTGCCTTGGATTTTGATATATTTTATTGTGAAGGGTTTGACTGCTTAAATAG
>JAQVEY010000031.1 GCA_028697515.1 Bacteroidales bacterium
ATAATATTTTTGAATATTAAAACTACGGCACCTGACAGCAACTATGTTATTATGTTGCAAAATAATCTCATTCAGGAGTTTCTGGCGTTGCTAATTATGGGAGTAACGATAATGTCAGTTGCAGTGAGGAGGTACAGGAAGACGAATTAGGTAAAAATTGTAAATTTGAATGAAATGATTTTAAATATTTTGTTGTTCAAATTTTTTAATCATTGCTGGTTTTGTCATGATTTTTGCTACCACACCCCACCCAATGCTAAGGCAAAAATACACGCCAAAACCCCTGTCAACTATGTAAAACCGTCAGACTTTAACATTCATGCAAAAAAAACATTTGCTACAAGTAAATTATTTTATTAATTTTGAACAATGAGAACAAGAAGTGACATAGAGAATAAATTAAAAGAATTAAAACCTGTTTTGTTACAAAAATATTATGTGGACAAGATTGGATATTTTGGTTCTTTTTCAAGAAATGAACAAACAAAAGACTCAGATATTGATATTTTAGTTTCATTTAGAAAACCTGTTGGTTGGGAGTTTTTTGACCTTCAGGAATTTCTAGAAAATGAATTGAAGTTGAAAGTTGACTTAGTATCAGAAAAAGCCCTAAAAGAGCAATTAAAAGAAATCATTTTAAATAGTGTAAAGTACATTTGAAGCCGATTAAGAGAAAATATATTCTTTATCTTGAAGATATGTTACTATCAATGCAAAGGATTGAAGAATATCTTTGTAATATTGACTTTGATGAATTTAAAATGACATACATCGTTGTTGATGCTGTAGTAAGAAATTTTGAAATTATTGGAGAAGCGTCTCAAAAAGTACCGGCTGAAATACAAAATAAATACCCCGAAATACCATGGCGAAAAATTTATGGACTTAGAAATTTAATAGCTCACGAATATTTTGGAATTGATTACGAAATGATCTGGGAAATAGCCAAAGTTAATTTGCCTCAAAATAGAGAGGATTTACAAAAAATTATTGAAAAGGAAAAAGCACTGGGTGGTGATATAAGTTAGATTTAATAAGGGCTTTAGCTGTAATCTAAATTATTAAATTGTATAATACTTCTTGTTTCTTCTAAGATCTTCTAGCAAATATAAGTAATTGTTAAAATCTCAACTTTTAGTGCCATGCCGGTTTTGTCATGATTTTTGCCACCACAGCCCAGCCCATTGCTAAGGCAAAAATACACGCCACAACCCCTGCTCGCTGCTCATTATTAAAGCCCCAATTGAAAAATAAAACTATTCCGATATAACTATTAAAAAATAGATTATATTTGTAAGACATTGAAATAAGAGATTAAAGTGTTTACTTTTTTTGATTACAATTACAGATAATACTTTGTTAAAAAAATCAAATAAAGCGGAATATATTATAGAAAAGGTAATAAATGGGTAAGGGGGGACAGATTTTTTTGTTGGGTTAGGATATAAAAAGAGTTCGCGTCTATTGGAGCAGACTATTGAAATAAGAATATAAACCCTCAAATAAATTTTACAAATAATTAAACAATAAGGAGTATGGAAATGAATAAATTAACTTTAAAACACACAACAAGCTTTTATGCAGACAGACAGGAAACTAATCTATATATTCACAAATTAAAAGCTGACAAAACAGCTATATGCAATTTTAGAGGGACTTTTCTTTTTCTTCTTTCGGTATTTATAATATTTTCTTTTAATGTGTTTTCTCAAGCTAATCTTAACAATATAGAAGTTTGGGAAGGTTGGAAAATAGGTAATGTAATAAAAGTTTCTGGCATCATTAAATATGGAAATCCTTTAATGAAAAGTGATGGTGAAGAAAGATATTTGATTGTTCAAAAAATAGATGAACAACCAATAGACTCTTCAAGAACTATAAAAATTTCATGTAACCCAGAATCATTACTAAAAATGAATAATTGTGATACAGTAACCTTATTAGGGTATGTAAGTGGCGGCTATTTTGGTATTCCAAATTCCAATGATTATGATATAGAATATTGGCAAGATAAGCCATTTCATTTCGATTTATTTTTCGTTGTTTTGAAAAATGATGACGAAATTAGAAAGGAGAAAAGATAAAAACGCCCATAAGAATTATATTTCAAAAGCTTGTTTTGTATTTTGTGTATTGAATTCATTGACTTATTGGAATGATTGACACTGTTGAAGATTTTAGCGAAATCGTTATCCCTTACTTCATACCACAAAACGTTTCCATAGTTATCCACACTTAAAGGTCAAAAAAAAACCGCCTGTATCAACAGACGGTTTACCGTTAAGAACCTCAATTGAGGAGTTTATTTTATTTTCTCACAAATAGCTGCAAAAGCTTTAGGATTATTCATAGCCAAATCTGCTAGAACTTTTCTGTTCAGCTCAATATTATTACTATGAATTCTTCCCATAAACTGCGAATAACTCATTCCATTAATGCGAGCTCCTGCGTTGATACGTTGTATCCACAAAGCTCTGAAATTTCTCTTGTTTATTCTTCTGTCTCTGTAAGCATAACAAAGTGCTTTTTCGTATGCGTTTTTAGCAACTGTCCACACTTTTGATCTTGCTCCGAAATAACCTCTTGTCTGCGAAAGGACTTTTCTTCTTTTGTTCCTTGCTGCGACTACATTTACACTTCTTGGCATAATTTTACGTTTTGCGAATGTTCAGCGTCCGACTTTTGGCGGATCTTTCGGCTGAATCACTCTGATTAATAACTATTATTATTTCATTCCCAAACACAACTTAATATTTCTCGAATCTGTTTCTGCTACTGTAGTAAAATGAGTTAAAGCTCTTTTACGTTTTGTAGTCTTCTTAGTCAGAATATGACTTTTATAAGCGTGTTTTCTTTTTATTTTACCGGTGCCTGTAAGAACGAATCTCTTCTTTGCTCCGGATTTTGTTTTCATTTTTGGCATTGCATTAAGTTTTTAAGTTATTATTTTTTCTTAACGGGTTTTGGTGATATTATTATTTGCATTTTCTTTCCTTCTAATTTTGGTAATTGGTCGATTTTTCCAAAATCTTCCAAATCCTGAGCTAATTTTAATAATAGAATTTCTCCCTGTTCTTTATACAGTATAGATCTTCCTTTGAAAAACACAAAAGCTTTGACTTTATTACCTTCAGCAAGAAACTTCTCAGCATGTTTTAGTTTAAAGTTATAATCGTGTTCGTCTGTATTAGGACCGAATCTGATTTCTTTGACTATCATTTTCTGAGCTTTGCTTTGTTGTTCTTTTTGTTTCTTTTTTTGCTGATAAAGAAACTTTTGATAATCAATCACTTTACATACTGGTGGTTCTGCATTTGGCGAAATCTCAACTAAATCAAGTTCCATTTTTTCGGCAATTTCGATAGCTTCTCTTAAACTAAAAATACCTGGATTTTGCACATTTTCACCCACTAGACGAACAAACGGTGCGCGAATATATCTGTTTATTTTATGCTCGTCTTGCTTGCTTCTTATATAAGCGTTTTTCTTCGGTTCTATAATTCTTTTCCTCCTCTTTAGTTATTAAAATATTTATTTATCTCTGTATTAATTAAATCAGCAAAATCCTGAACACTCATAGTCCCAAGATCTCCCTGTGCTTGTTTTCTGATTGACAAATTGCCCGATTCCATTTCTTTTTCACCAATAATCAATAAGTACGGTATTCTTTTTAATTCGTTATCTCGAATTTTACGACCGATTTTTTCGTTTCTTTCATCAATCAGGCCGCGAATATCGTAATTTTTTAGCAAATTCAAAACTTTTTTTGCATAATCATTGTATTTTTCGCTAATAGGCAGCAAAACAACCTGATGTGGTGTTAGCCATAAAGGAAATTTTCCAGCAGTATGTTCTATTAAAACAGCTACAAATCTCTCCATCGAACCAAATATAGCTCTGTGAAGCATAATTGGTCTGTGCATCTGGTTGTCAGATTCTCTGTATTCAAGTTCGAATCTTTCAGGAAGATTATAATCTACTTGAATTGTTCCTAATTGCCAAGTTCTGCCTAGCGCATCTTTTACCATAAAATCGAGCTTTGGACCGTAGAACGCAGCCTCGCCTATCTCTACTTTTGGTGTCAAGCCCATTTCTGATGCAGCTTCCTGAATAGCTTGTTCTGCTTTATTCCAATTTTCATCTGTTCCTATGTACTTAGTGTTATCATTAGGATCACGTAGTGATATTTGTGTTGTATATTCGTTAAAATTCAATGATTTAAATACAAACATTACCAGATCTATGATCTTTTTAAACTCATCTTTAACCTGATCGGGACGACAAAACACATGTGCATCATCTTGTGTAAAACATCTTACTCTGGTTAAGCCGTGTAATTCCCCATGTTGTTCATAACGGTAAACTGTTCCGAATTCTGCCATTCTATAAGGCAAATCTTTATATGAATATTGTTTTGCTTTAAATATTTCAACATGATGAGGACAATTCATAGGCTTTAACATAAATGCTTCGCCTTCTTCAGGTGTTAACATTGGCTGAAAAGAATCTTTTCCATATTTTTCGTAATGTCCCGAAGTTTTGTAGAGATCTATATGTCCAATATGAGGTGTTCTGACCATTTCATAATCTCTCTTTTTCAACTCTTCGGTAAGCCAGCTTTCTAGTCTGTCTCTTAATATTGTTCCATTTGGAAGCCACAATGCCATTCCCATTCCTACTTTTGGAGAGAAATGAAATAATTCGAGTTCTTTACCTATTTTACGATGGTCGCGTTTCTTAGCTTCTTCAAGCATTATAAGGTATTCTTCAAGCATTTTTTGCTTTGGGAAACTTATGCCATAAACACGTGTTAGCTGTTTGCGTTTTTCATCACC
The DNA here is from genome assembly GCA_028697515.1 of Bacteroidales bacterium. GTDB lineage: Bacteria > Bacteroidota > Bacteroidia > Bacteroidales > ML635J-15 > Bact-19. The sequence continues at coordinate 4,836 of JAQVEY010000031.1, forward strand.
ACGCCAGTAAGCACCGGCAAGACTAAGTACTTTTATAGCTTTTATATATCCTGTTGATGGTAAATGTGGTCCGCGGCATAGATCAACGAAACTACCATTTGAATAAAAAGTAATCGAGCCATCTTCAAGTTCGGATATTAATTCCAATTTGTAATTATCTCCTTTTGTTTCGAAGTACTTCAAGGCTTCAGATTTGCTAATTTCTTTGCGGCTTACAATATTGTCAGATTCGCATAGTTGAGTCATTCTCTTATTTATAGCCTCAAAAGCATTCTCTGATAACACGAGATTGTTTGGTAGCTCAATATCGTAATAAAAGCCGTTTTCAATGGCTGGACCAATTCCGAATTTTGTTCCCGGATATAATGATTCTATTGCTTCGGCAAGAACATGAGCTGAAGTGTGCCAAAAAGCATGCTTGCCTTCAGTATCTTCAAATTTATGTAATTTGATATTTGAATCTGTTGTAATTGGACGATTAAGATCAATGCTTTCGCCGTTAACGTAAATGCATAACACTTCTTTAGCAAGTCTAGGACTTATACTTTCAGCTATTTGCATTCCAGTAATACCGCTTGAATACTCTCTTATTGCACCATCCGGTAATGTTATTTTTATCATACAAAAAATTTTGTGCAAAATTACTAATTTTTATGATACAACAATCAGAATACGACTAAAATTATAATTTCAAACACTTTTTAACTGCTATCTGTTAGTTTATTTTCTCAGACGGTATTGAACCGTTTTTATATTCAATTAATTTTGCTTCTATGAAAATATTACAACGCTTATTATTATTGATAATTCTTTATCCATTATTTATATATTCCTATGCGCAGGAAATGGATAGTATAAAATCATATACAATAATTGTTGACAGTATAAAAACGGATAGCATAAAAAGAGATAGCATCAGAGTTGATAGCTTTAAAACTATTGTAGCACAGCAAGGTGACGGGATATATAAAATTCTCCGTGAGAACGGTTATCCAGCAAAAGACTATTACAATAAATTTCTTGAATTGAACAGAGCAAAAATAAAAGAATATGACAATCTTATTCTCGGCGAAACCTATTTACTGCCAATTTTGGAAATTAAAACTGAGCCTAATCCGAATATATACTCTAAGGATAGCATAAAAAGGAATCCTGATTTAATGTATGCTGATACTGTATATGATGATCAATTAAAGGGAGCAATTATTTATCTAATAAGTGGTCATGGTGGACCTGATCCTGGCGCTGTTGCAATAGTAGATGGAAATACTTTGTGTGAAGATGAATATGCTTATGATATTTGTCTCAGAATTGCAATGTGTGTTGAGGAGCACGGCGGTAAAGCATATATGATAATTAATGACCCAAATGATGGTCTTCGGGATGATAAATATCTTAAAGTGGATTATGATGAGTATTGTTGGCCTGATCTTGAAATCCCCAGGGACCAAAATCTCAGACTTAAGCAAAGAGCAGATGCTGTTAATGATATTTATGAAAAAAATGATTCTGTCAAATATCAGAGAGTTATTGAGATTCATCTTGATTCAAGACTAAGCTCTTCAACTGTTGATGTGTTCTTTTACTATTTCCCAGGCAGTAAAAAGGGTAAATTGACTGCTGAGACAATTCAAAATGTTTTTGTAGAAAAATATGCTAAATATCAGCCAAACCGAAGATATACTGGTACTGTGGGAGAACGAAGTTTATTGGTGATGAAAAAAGTTTTACCACCGGAAGTATTTATGGAATTGGGAAATATACAAAATGAAAACGACAGAAAGCGAGTGCTGGATCCTGAAAATCGTCTGGCAATTGCTAAATGGATAACAGAGGGACTGATAAACGATTACGCTAAAGAAGAATAACTAAATTCGATTAAATATTATTTTGAGATTGCAAATTTGTATTTATTATTACTAAAAATTTTAAATAATGGAAAAGACAATTGTTTATTACTATTCTCGTAAAGGAAGTAATAAGTTTCTTGCTGAGAGAATCGCAAAAGATTTGAATTGCGATATTGAAAAGATAAGACCACGGCTTAATATCTTTTTCTTTATGCTATTTAGCCTTAATTTCGGGATAAAAAAACTTAGGCATCAGCCCGAAAATTATGAAAGAATTCTTTTGTGCGGTCCAATTTGGATGGGGAAATTTATTCCACCTTTGAAAAGCTTTGTAAAAAAGTACAAAAATCAGATAAGTAATCTTGTTTTTGTAACTTGTTGTGGAAGCACCTTCAAGAACAAAGATGATAAATTTGGTCATGGTCTTGTGTTCAATATAATTAAAGCTGAATTGGGAGAAAAATGCGTCCACTGCGAGGCTTTTCCTATTGGTTTAGTGCTTCCTGATGAGCAAAAAGATGATTCTGATGCATTTATGAAAACTCATTTGAATAAGGATAATTTTAGCGGAGAGATTTTGGACAGATATGAGAAATTTATGATGAAAATGAGAATTGTTTGAAAAACTGCTTATCCGTTTTGAGATATTACCTATTTTTTATCCCCTTGTACCATAATGTCAACCATCAACTCAATTTGAAGTATTGAGTTTACTGTAATTGTTAAAACAATTGTTAATTTTGTATTAAAAATAGCATAAATACATAGAGGAGTATGTTACAAGATTCTGGTTTTCTGAAAAGTAATAGCATTGAAAATTTAACAGACAGTATATATGAATTGCATAATTTTTTTAAAACTTATGCTGTGCAACAAGTTAATAATGCACTGACTTTGCGTAACTGGATGATAGGTTTTTATCTTATTGAATATGAGCAAAACGGTAAAGATAGAGCAACTTATGGCGAAAAAACTTTAAAAGTGCTATCAGAAAAAATAGCTAGTAAAGGGTTAAAGGGTTTTTCAGACCGAAATCTAAGATTGTACAGACAGTTTTGTCTGGAATATACAGAGATTTGGCAATTTATACTTGCCAAATTTGAAAATGCTGATAATCAGATGATTGCAATTTGGCAATCAGAAATTGCCAAATCCAAAATTGTTTTAGCGATAGATATCAAAAAAAATGAAAAATCTGATATAAGCTCATTAATTACTAAATTAAGTTATACTCATTTTATAGAGCTTTTGTCAGTTGAAAAAGGATTAAAACGCAGCTTTTATGAAATTCAGACTGTGAAAAATAATTGGACAGTTAGTCAGCTTAAACGCTACATAAATAGTATGTTGTATGAAAGAATAGGCTTAAGTAAAAACAAAGACTTATTGCTCGCCAAATTGAAGAATGAAAACCTTATGAAAGCTGATGATTTGATAAAAAATCCGTTTGTTTTTGAATTTCTTGAGTTTCCTGAAAAAGCTGAATACTTTGAAAGCGATCTTGAGCAAGCAATTACAAATAATTTGCAGCATTTTTTAATAGAGTTGGGAAGAGGCTTTTGTTTTGAAGCAAGGCAAAAACGAATTAGTTTTAACAACAAACACTATAAAATAGACTTGGTATTTTATCATAGAATTTTGAGATGTCATGTACTTATTGATCTAAAGATTGGGGAATTCGATCATTCCGATGCTGGGCAGATGAATATGTATCTTAACTATTATAAGGAAAATGAGATGTCTGAATTAGACAATCCTCCCATTGGAATAATTCTATGTTCATATAAAGATAATGCACTTGTCCATTATGCGACAGGTGGTTTATCACAAGAAGTTTTTGTTAGCAGATACTTATTGCAAATGCCCGATGAAAAGCAATTAAAACAAATAATAACTAATGAATTAAATAATTTGTCTAAATTTCCTAACTCTAAAGACTTGTAATTTATGTTTAATGGGAAGTTTAATATGGTTGGGTATAATAGTTTATGAAATGGGGAGATACTTGACTATGATTTTTATTTTTTTGTTAATTTTGTATTACTAATAGAATAAATAAAAGAGAAGTATGTTAAACGATTCTGAATATTTAAAAAAAGAACAACAGAAAACTCTAGAAACAGTTAGATACAATTACAGTCTTTCTGCAAAACTGTTTTTTCTAGGCATGGATATACTTGCAGGTCGTAAAGACACATTATCAAAAGCAAAACTGCTCGAAATACTTGCTTGTATTCCATATCGTGAATGGGAAATTAAACATTATACCAAGCTTACACGAAAATTTAGAAATTCCGAAAAAGTGAATTATTCCAAAGAAATTGTAGAATGGGGACGTTCTGCTCAGGATAACGAATATTGGCATTTGTTGGTAATTCACGAAAAGATGAAAGAAGATAAAATGAAAGATGCCTGGTATTTATGTTCTTTTATAACATTTTTTGCAGTTTTATCTTATGTTTGTATAGCTAAAACTTTTGCTTTTTTTAGTCAGAAACGGGCTTTTTTGTTTAATGCCGAATTTGAAAACCATGCAGAATTAGTATATGCTAAATTTGTTAGAGACCATCCTGAACTAGAAGATCAGAAAATGGAAAATGAAATTGTTAAGCAATATGCTGATGTTGATACATGGGCTGATATTTTTAGAAGAATTTCCCTTGACGAACGCAATCACATGAACGAAAGCTTTAGATATTGTGGAATGATGCAGTATGTAGATAAATACTATTCTGAAAGTTGAAATGGAATAGATAAGAATTTATTTGGAAATAATGACAGAGGATAAAATTCTAAGCATTCCGGAGGCAGCAGAAGTCTTACAAGTATCAGAAGTTACAGTACGTAATTGGATTAAATCAGGTTTATTAGATACTCAGCTTAGTCTTAGTCATGTTAGTTCAGTAAAAAAGTCAATTTCGAATGGTGAGATACAGCGTTTAAACAAAAGAGCAAATAAGACAAAATCTTCCAAATCTTTTGTGCCTAGTGAATATGTCAATGATAAAAAAATCAATGAGTACATAACACAGATAATTAGTATCTCGAATTTGCATTTTAAAAGTATTGAAGAAACGATTTATAATATTGCAATTTCATATATTGATGAAAAAGAATTAGATGAAAATAATTGCTTTTATTTTAAACGCGATGTCATACAGAAAGTTTTTGATGAATATAATGAGCCTAATTACAAACAGGATAATGACTATATTACTGCAATATCTCCAATTTTATCTAAACTGAAAAATTCTCACAGTCATGACATTTTGGGGCTTATTTATCAATCATTTCAGACTGAAGGGTCAAAATCTCAAAAAGGTAGTTATTATACGCCTGTAGAAATTATTAATGAAATGATAGGAGAGTTAGATGGGAATGTTAAAACTTTTTTGGATCCTTGTTGTGGTACAGGAGCTTTTATTTTAAGTGCTATCAAAATTAAAAACATACAGGCAGAGAATATTTATGGAGCAGATATAGACAAAACGGCAGTATTTTTAGCAAGAATAAATATCTTGGAGTTTTATAAAAATTTCGACAAAGTCCCTAATATTTTTCATCTTGACTCATTGAATCAGCTTGCAACAGGAGATATTTCCTGCGAAACAAATTATTTAATCGGAAAAATTGATGCAATAGCAACAAATCCTCCTTGGGGTGCAGGTAAAAACACCTCAGTGTCTGCAAAGTATGAAAAGATATTTGGCTCAAGAGAAATATTTTCAATGTTTTTATTAAAATCTATTGAATTATTAAGTGCTACAGGAGAATTACATTTTTTATTGCCCGAATCAATACTAAATATTAAGACACATAAAAATATCAGAAATATTCTCTGCACTGGAACAAAAATAATTTCTATAAAAGAATTCGGAAGAGTTTTTACGGGAGTTTATACTCCTGTTATTTCAATACATGCAAAAATTGCAAAGACTATTAGCTCTGAGCTTGTTAAAATTAGAACAAAAGAAAAAAACTATACCATAAATCAGGACAGATTTTTAAAAACGAAACACAATCTATTCGATATTAAAATTGATAATTGTAGTAAAAAAATAATAGATAAAATTTATTCAATTCCACATATTACATTAAAAAATAATGCTTCTTGGGCACTTGGTATTGTTACAGGAAATAATAAAAAGTTTTTGCAAGAAAGTAATAATGGAGATTTAAAACCAATTTACAAGGGAAGTGATATAAACTATTATTATCTTAAAAGCCCTTCAAATTTTATCAAATATAACAGACAGGCTTTTCAGCAAGTTTCGAAGGATAAGTATTTTAGCGCAAATGAAAAACTGGTTTATAAATTTATTAGCAACAAGCTGGTTTTTGCTTATGATAATAAGCAGTCTCTGACTTTGAACAGTGCAAATATTCTAATTCCGAATTTACCCGATATTCCAATTAAAGTAGTTTTAGCATTTTTAAATTCCACGGTATTTCAGTTTTTGCATAAAATCAAATTTTCAACACACAAAATCTTGCGAGGCAATCTCGAAGAACTGCCATTTCCGAAAATTGATGATAAAATGCAAAGGACAATAATCAACTACGTTAATAAAGCAATTGATGGAGATGCCCAAGCGATAGAAAAGATAAATGAGATAGTATTTCAAGTATTTGAACTTGACAGTCATGAAATTAGAAGTTTTAGAACTAGGTAAAATGAAAAAAGATTAAATAAAATGAAAAAAATAATGGTTATTATATTTGCACTTATTCTGCTATTTGGGTGCAAGAAAAGAGAAGAAGGAACTTTGATTTGTATGGTAGAATTTACTAGTACAATCAACAAATCAATGACTTATAATTATAAACATTTACAAACAAAAGATAACACAGATTCGCTTTACAGCGAGTTCGGGGATTATATTACCAGTATAACTCCATATAGGTTTTCTACAAAAATAATGCAGCTTCAGTTTTCTGACGACAAGATAATATTTGATGGAGGCCATAAATTGCAACTCATACATGGTGAAACGCCTAATGATGATCCTCAGCGCTATGCGGATTTTTCAAATAATACCACATTAAGTTTTGTCCCATCTTATTCAGGGGGTACAGAAACATTCTTTAATATTGATGAGATAGAGTTCATTTATTTTCAATTTATGTTTTGTTATTTTTTGCAAGAATTTGCTATCCCCAGCCAATATGACGATGTCAATTTATCTCAATTTAACGGACAATACTGTAATAATATTTAC
>JAQVEY010000422.1 GCA_028697515.1 Bacteroidales bacterium
CAACCCTGTTTCGAAGCCAAGTATAGTCATATTTACTCCTGCTGTATCATGTGCAGTCCATGCTCCGGTAACCACAATAACTAAAGCCGTTAATGAACAAATTATTATTGTATCTACTAATGGTTCGAGTGAAGACACAAGTCCTTCCTGTAAAGGATGTTCGGTTTTTGCGGCAGCATGGGCAATTGGTGCAGAGCCTTGTCCTGCTTCGTTTGAAAACAACCCGCGTTTAACACCCCAAGTTAAAGTCATTATAAAAGTTGAACCGACAAACCCTCCAGCCGCTGCTGTTCCGGTAAAAGCGTCTGTAATGATAAGTTTAAAAGCCTCTGGTATAAATTGATGAAAAACTATCAATACAGTAATTGCTGCAATAAAGTAAGAAACAGCCATAAAGGGAACCAGCTTAGAAGTAACTTCCGCGATTCTTTTTAATCCGCCAACAATTATCAATAACACTAAAAGCGTAATAATTATCGCAGAAACAATTGTGGGAACCCCGTAACTAGATTGCAATGCATCAGCCATAGAATTTGCCTGTGCCATATTTCCCGTACCAAATGAACATAATACGGCAGCAATCGAAAATATTATTGCTAAATATTTACCAAATTTACCTATTTTTTCTTTTAATCCTATTTCCATATAATACATTGGACCCCCAGAGACACTTCCATCTGCATTTATTTTTCTATATTTTTGTGCTAGGGTACATTCGACTAATTTTAACATCATCCCTAAAAAACCGACCACCCAAATCCAGAATATTGCTCCAGGGCCACCCCAGTGTATTGCCAAAGCTACACCAACGATATTGCCAGTACCTACAGTAGCCGATAATGCTGTAGTTAAAGCCTTAAAAGATGATACATCACCTTTTGTTTTTTTTGTAGAATATTTTCCTGCTACAATATTAATCGCATGTCTAAATTTTGATACCTGAAGAAATTTTAAATAAAAAGTAAAAAACAATCCTGTAGGAATTAATAAAGCAAGAATTGCATATCCGCCAACATATTCGTTGTACGCTTTAATAATAGAATTTAAAGTTTCTGTCATATAGTTAAGTTAGTCCCTCAATAAAAAAAGTTCCAATCGCTATGGCGCCAATAGCCACAGGAGCTATGTATCTTATGATAATAAAAAGTACTTTTGTTACAACAGGATTTACTTTACCACTTTTGTTTAACTCATCAACAAAATTAGATTTTCCTAGAATCCAACCGGTAAAAATCACAATAAATAGAGCGCCAAATGTAAGGAAAACGTTTGCTGACAAATAATTCATAAGGTCAAAAACTGTTTTACCGAAAATTGTATTATCTTTTAACGGACCAAAAGACAGTGTACAAAAAACTCCTAATATTGAAATAGAAATTGTACCTATCATCGTAGCTTTTAGTCGGCTAATATTAAACTCTTGTTTTAAATAGGCCACTACAACTTCAAGAACCGAAATCGTACTAGTAAGAGCTGCCACAGAGACTAGAAGAAAAAATGCCACAGCAAAAAAAGTCCCTCCTGGCATAGATTGGAAAATTGCGGGGAGTGTGACGAAAACTAAACCGGGTCCTCCGGTGTTACCCACCCCCAAAGCAAAAAGAGCAGGGAAAATCATAACTCCGCTTAAAATAGCCAACAAAGTATCAGCTGCTGCCACCTGTATAGAGGTTGACAAGAGAGGAGTGTCTTTGTTTATGTAAGATCCATAAGTAATTAAAGCCCCCATTCCTATACTTAGTGAAAAAGCAGCCTGACCAAGTGCCATAAGAACAGACTTAAAATTTAACTTTTCAAAATGAGGCTCAAATAAAAATTTTAATCCTTCTGATGCTCCTGGTAGTGTTACACTACGAACGCAAACAGCAATTATTAGCACTAATAATATTGGCATTAATATTTTTGTTGCTTTTTCAATGCCTTTTTGTATTCCTCCCAAGACGACAACAGCAGTTAAAGCCATAAATATCATTTGCCATAACAAAGGACGAAAGCTTCCTGAAGTGAAAGTTTCAAAATCAGAATTTAGCTGATCCATACTTTTTCCTTCAAATCCTTGATTTATTGATTGAAAAACATATTCAAGAGTCCACCCCGAAACAGTACTGTAAAAAGACAAGATAACAAATGCTGCAATAATTCCCATTAATCCAATCAGCCACCAAGATGTTCCAGGAGCAAGTTTACGAAACGAGCCCAATGCATTGCTTTCTGAACGCCTTCCAATCACAAATTCTGACATCATAACAGGAACACCGATAACAATAACAAAGAAAATATAAAGAAGTAGAAACGCCCCACCTCCGTTTTCTCCAGTTATATAAGGGAAGCGCCAAATGTTCCCCAATCCAACAGCAGAGCCTGCAGCAGCAGCAATTACTCCAAATTTGCTACTAAAACCGTCTTTTTGGGTTAATGCCATAATATCTGTTATTTAACAATAATCGAAAATATTGGTTAAAAACCATAAAAATAAAAAATATTAATAAATTTAAACTCTTAATTATTGTTTTTATTCAAATAATAAGATTTGAAAAATAAAATTTAAAATGTATTTTTGTTGAAGTTAAATAATAAAAATATGAATATGAATAACGAATTCAGAAAATTTGCCACCAAACATAAAGGAATCAATGGGCTGGTGTTTGATCAATACACTAGTATTTATAACAATTATATTTCTCCAACAATAATTGAGGAAAGGACTTTAAATATTGCTACAATGGATGTCTTTTCAAGATTAATGATGGATAGAATTATTTGGTTAGGCTTACC
>JAQVEY010000032.1 GCA_028697515.1 Bacteroidales bacterium
TATCCTCTGGAATTTGTATAGATTTTATCTGTTATGTTATCCACTGTTAAACTGATATCAAAATCTCTATATGACCTCCACAATTTCAGATCAAATGTTGTATAAGATGGATATTTATCCGACAAAAAGTAAACTGTTTCAGGCGTATTATCCTCCTTTATCCATCTCGCTCCCGTATAATTTGCAGAAACAGACAGGTTGACTATTTTGTTAAACAAAGCCATCCCACCTGAGAACTTATGCTCTGGAATATCTGTCAGAAATTTTCCAGTAAGATCAGTTCCTGCTCCATTTGGGTTAACTTCAAATTCAGTAATAACAGATTTATTCCATGTATGATTTGCAAAAACACTAAAAGATTTATGTAATAAATAGCTTAAGTCAGTTTCTACACCATAAATATTTACCTCACCTATATTATCAGTCTGATAAATTGGGGCAATTGTATATCCCATATTTACAGAATCGCCAGTACTTAAAAGATACATAAAATCTTTACCAATATTATAATAACCCGAAATACCTGCATAAAAACCCTCAAAAAGTTCAAAATCGCCACCAATTTCAAAGCTATACAGATATTCTGCACTAATGTCGGGATTTGCTACACGAAAACCGGTTTTTACCTGATCGGAACGACAAAGATCATCAAGTACTGGAGCTCTGAAGCCTTTTGCAACTGTACCAAATAATTTATTTTTGTCAGAAAATGCATATTCGAGTGAAAACTTTGGACTAAAAGAAGCCCAATGCACAGCTTCGTTCATTTCGAACTGAAATTCGCTTAAATACTCTATTGAATATGAAGGATTTTCTATACTGAAAGCTGCATCGCTAAAAATAGCAAAATCATAACGAATTCCCGGAACAATAGTCAATTTAGTATTAAATATTTTAATTTTTGCCTGAGCAAATCCCGAGTAAATATTTGAGCTGCCTCTGTTTTTAATCATATCGGTTGATGTATAATAAACATCTGCACCATTTACAGAGCCTCTTTTATATTCCGCTCCTGCAGTAATTTCTATCTTTTCGTTGAGATAAAACTGGGATAAAATTTTCGCTCCGTTTTCAAGCCGGTCAGAATTTATTTCATACAAGGCATACTCTCCATCACTATAATATTCATTGAGTCGAAAATAATCTTCGTAAAGAGTAAATAAATTCACAAATAGCTTAACACTTTTTACCTGACCTCGATATTTTGCAAAGCTGTGTATTGTATTACGTTGAGTATTAGCACCAGCAAATTCGTAAATTTTTGTTCCTCTTCCTTTAGTATCATCAAAATAATTCACAGAAAGCTCCACCGCATTTTTATCATTGATATTATACCCAATCAAGCCACTGAGCATATATTCCTCGAGAAATATCGGAACAACAATAGAATCATTTTCAAGGATAATTTCATCTGGAGTATTAATGTAGCCATCGCTATTTCTGTAGGTAACAAAACTTTTCCAATATAGATTTTCATTGTTATTAATTCCCGACAAACGCAATTTAGCATCGAAAGTATTGTACGTTCCATAGGATGAGCTAATATTTGCTGAAAATTTTTCACTTGGTTTACGGCTAACAATATTAATTATACCACCCATAGCATTGGAGCCAAAGATTACTGAACCAGGACCTTTAATTACTTCTAGAGATGAGATATTATCCTTATCAATCATGCTCCAATTAACAGAGCCTGCATCCGATTTATTTATTGGAGAACCGTCAAGAACGACCAAAGTTCCACCCTTTGAATTTCCTCCCAAACCTCGCATAGTTACTTCGGTAGATGAGAACATTCCGGCTTCAGAGTTTACATTTACCCCCGAAATACCTTCTAAAATTTTATGTGTCGAAATTGCCGGCATGCTTTCTATCTCTTGGATTGTAAAAGTCTTGCTGCGAATAGGAATATCCAAAACCGATTCTTCAATGTCTTTTTCTGCCTCAATTATTATTTCATCAGTAATATAGACATCACTTTTTAATACAATTTTAATCTCTACTGCAGAATTTTTCTGAATGTGAATCTCTTTTTCTTCAGTTCTATATCCAATACACATAAATTTTAGAGTATATCTGCCATGAGGCAAATTATCAATTAAAAAATGTCCGATTTTATCCGAAATAGTACCTTCGCCAGTTTCTTCGATAAGTATATTTACATCAGCTATTGGATTTTTATCAGCATCAGTAACATAACCTGTGACTTTTTGTCCAAAGCCATAACAACCCAATAACACTAATATCCAAACAAACACAAGCGACTTCATAGAACAAAATTAAGATAAAACCCGGAAACGCCAGCTTTATAGGACAACAACGCTTTTGTTCCCGGGAATTAAAACAGAAAACAAATCTTACTAATTAACTATTAACTTTTTAGATGCAGGAACTTTTGTGTCTTCTGAATAAAGTTTCACAAAATACATTCCTGAACTAAAATCATATGTATTTATATTAATACTTCCTGTAAAATCTTGATCATGACTGAAAACTAATGCTCCCTGAATATTATAAATTTCAACTCTGTTAACATCATTTGTAGTTTCGATAGTAAAATAATCGTCACACGGATTAGGATAAATCATAATTTCTGAATTAAATAATTCTGTAACAAAACCGCTTGGCGCTATTCCTGCAACAATTATATCATCAATTTTTGAGATACCAACTGCATCAACTGTTCCATCAGATACGCTAACATTGTCAGTCATAATCCATCTGATAAACAATGATGTTGTACCCTGACCTTCCATTTCTGTTGGTAAAGCTAATTCTTCAACAACTCCAGTTGTCCAATCTGCTGCAACAGTTATCGCACCATCTGTAATATCAGCCCATTCACCACCACTTAATCTCCATTGGAGTTTAAAATTCTTAGGTCCTGTTGCGTCAGAATATTGTTTTGATGAAACAATCATCTGGCTATATCCGTCAGCTTTAAATTTGATAGACCAGAATTTATCATCAGCGCCATTATCCCATTCTGATGCAGTTGCAGCAAAATCAGTAGCTCCTTCTGTATATGTTAGTGTTCTGGTTGTAGCGGCAGCACCGTTTTCAGCACGGATATCATAACCAAGATTTGCTTCAATACCTGAATCTGCATTAAATTCAGTATCTGTATCATCAGCAAAATCAAAACCTATAATTGTAACAGGTTCTGGAAGAGGTGTTCCATAAACAATAATATCATCAATTTTTGATATTCCAGTAGCTTCAACACTGCCATCATTAACGCCTGTATTTGAAGTCATAATCCATCTTAAAGAAATGGATGTAGTTCGAGGATCGTTCACTTCTGCTGGTAAAGCCAAATCGGTTAACACGCCAGTTGTCCAATCAGAAGCTACAGTAATAGTTCCTCCTGTTACATCAGCCCATTCGCCACCGCTCATTTTCCATTGCAATTTAAACTCTTTTGGACCAGTTGCATCAGAATACAGTTTTGATGAAACTTTAAAATTCTGATAACCGTCAGCCTTAAACTTTATTGACCAAAATTTGTCATCTGCACCAGAATCCCAAGCATCAACGCTTGCTGCATAAGTTGTTGCTCCATCTGAAAAACTTAAATCTCTCGTTGTTCCTGCTGTTGCATTTTCAGCACGTACATCATAACCCAGGTTTCCTGATAATCCTTGATCTGGGGTAAATTCCTCAGAGGTGTTGTCTGGAAAGCTAAAACCAATAATGACATCTTGCTGTGCATTTAGTCCGGAAACAAATAATAAAGCAATTGATAAAACTAAAAGTAAATGTTTTTTCATAATTCTGTTTGTTTAAGTTAATAAAAAATTTATCTAAATCATTCTACATTTGTATTTTCATTGAGAAAGTAATTTCTCCTGTTTCTGCATGTTCTGCGTCAATAACTTTAATAATACCTTTTTTACCCGAAGCAGTCTGAAATGGAATTATAATTCCGGCATTTGCCCATTTGTACTTTTTCTTTCCCCAAACATCATCATAAGAAACTATCAAAAGGCTGTCATTATGTGCAGCATCAAAATCTGCAGAACTAACTCCATTATCGGCACGTATGTCATATTTTGTATAATTCCTTGTAGTCCAGTCAACAATAAATGGATAATACTCAGTATATAATTCCGTATTTGCAGCAGTTTCTTCGCCCGGAGATGAAAAAGTCGGTGATGGCAATTCTACTCCATTATCTTCTCTATAATTGAAATAAACAAGCACATCCACTAAATCCTGAAATAAGCTTGCCGAATCCTGAAAATATGTTTCACCCACAGATGGCAAGAAGAAATGTTCAATTAAAGAATTTTGCTGATAACCAAGCGTTATTGACGGAAATTCAAGAATTCCGCCAAACTGAGAATTTGGATCCTTATGAATTGTTATACTAACTTCTGCTTTATTAAGATTTCTGTCCTGAACAGCAAATGTCCATACAACTTCATCCTCTACGCTTTGATAAAAAGTCTTATTTAATGTAAAACCTGCAGAATTTAAGCCCGAATCCATCACTGTTTTTGTTATCCCATCATATACTTTTTTTACTGTAAAATTTGTGATATTTGCATCTAGACCTTCTACAACTACTCGAAAATTTAAAGCTCCACCAATGGGAACAGTATCTCCATCTTGTGTTACATCTCCGTCAAAAACAAGCTCAATAGTTGGCATTAATGGTTCAGGTTCAGGTTTGCAGGAATTAAATACAAATACAAATCCCAAAAAAGCAAGTAAAACCACAATCATGCTTCGACCCGAAAAATTTTGCAACTCGCTGAATATTAGTATTTTATGTGTCATTTTCAAAAAATATTATAAAATTTCAGATAATTCTTTTGGTAGTTTTTCTTTATAATCTACACTGCAATAATTTACAACACCCATTCCCTGTTCTTTAAGAATTTTGCCACCTTTTTCAGGATTTGAAAGAAATAAAGCAAATTTTAAGGCAGCTTCAGGATTTTTTGAATTAAAAGGAATTGTAAAACTATACAAAATTGATGAACCATTTATAACAGCTTCTTTACCTGGTTCCGATCCATTAACTGTCATACTAACAGAGTTATACAATTCCTCAAATTCCGGATTACTTAAATTGATTTCATCAGGTAATTCGATATATTTTAATTTATGCTGCAATGCCACAGATTTATAAATCATCAGATAGTCGATATTGCCAGTTTCCAATAATGACAATAAATCCACTTCTTTAGGTCTGATAACTGTATTTTGCTTAGACACTAGTTTATCGGATAATTTTTCGGAATCTAGAAATTTTTCAGCCAATTGAAAAACAAAAATTGCTCGATATCCGCATGGATCGGCGTTTGGTTCGGAACGACCGATAATGACATCATCTTTTTGCAAAATATCCTGCCAGTTATCTGAATTTATTTCTGAGGAGTATAAAGATTTTTCAGTATATGCGATAATAATCTCATTTGAGGCAAAAACAAAATTCCATGAAGCAAATTCAGGAATCATTATTTTATCAATAATCATAAAATCTGCAACAGCAATGATGTCACAGTCTTTATTTAAATCTGTAATTTTGCGTGCAGCATCAAGGCTACCAGAAGACTCGGCAAATATTTCATAGTTCGGATTTTCTTTTTTAAATTCTTCCGAAATCAATTTAAAAGGAACAGATAGACTGCCAGCATGAAAAATAGTGATTTTATTATCTCCTTGTTTTTGACTACCACAAGAAATAAGAGCCAAAAGAAATAATATAAATACTAATGCCTTAAATATGCTTTTCATAAAATCAATTATCGAGTTGCAAAATTATGCAAAACGAAATATAAAACAAACAAAATGGGGAAAAAAAATAAATTTTTATAAATTTGTAAATATATGACAAACAAATAATATATGAATTTTCCTCAGCTTCTTTCAATCATAGGTACTATCCCATTGTTTTCGATGCGGACATTCTTCCCTGCATTTCTGACTGCATTGTTTTTTGCACATCCTGAATGGTTTCCGGGTGTTGAAAATATTGAAGGGGTAGCAGAACAAGGAACATTTCTGGCTCAACACTGGCTGGTAATATTGCTTGGCGTGTTGAGCATTCTGGAATTTGTAGCGGATAAAAATACAGATGTAAGGCAATTTCTACGTGAAGCGGAACCATATATGAAGCCAATCAGTTACTTGCTTATTCAGTTTTTTATTATGAGTGAAAATTCAGAAGAAGTACTTGAGCAAATAAATTGGGCCGGATTTAATCCATTATTAATATTAGCGGTAATAGGTTCAGGAGCAGTATATTTTTTAAGTAGGCTTCGCAAGAAATTTCTTGATTTTCTGAACGACATAGATGCAGATGACAATCTGTTTATTGGGAAAATCATAAGCCTAATAGAAGATAGTTTAATAATCTTCGGATTCATTCTACTAATCTGGACAGGAATTTTTATGATAATTCTCTATGCAATATTAATAGGAATATTTCTATTGCTACGCAAACTTAATGAAAAACGCTTAGAGAAAGAGAAAAACATCTGCCCAAATTGTGGTGCAAAAGTTTATCCTTTTGCAATCAGATGTCAGCAATGTGGTCATCAACAACCTGCTATTTTTGACATTGGGATAATTGGCAACAGAAAATCCAATTTAATATCTGATATTAGAAAACATGAATTTAAACTATTATCGCAAAGAAGATGTCCTTCATGTGCAACAAAATCTAAAATCCGAAGTCCATTTCAAAAATGCAGTGCATGTAATACAGAATTCTTCGAAAATCCAACAATAAATGAGTTTATTAGGTATCAGGATAAAAAATTTCAACTTGTATTCGTACTTTCATTTGTCATTGGATTATTACCAATTATTGGATTTGTCATAACTGCGGGCATTACCGGAATAAGTTTGCTATCACCTTATAGATTTTATATTTCAGAATCGGGGAACTTTATCTCAAAAATTCTTATACGGTTTGTTACTATTCTTCTGTTTATACTAGGTGTTGGGGCAGGATTTATAGCATCTCCTTTGTATTGTTTAATAAGATATACAATAATTAAAAATCAGTTTAAGATAATAACAAAGACATTTGAATCTCCAGTAAAAGTAATTAGTTCAAAAATAAACGAATTAAAGGCTAAAGGTTCTGAAAAAGAATAAGTTTTTAACAGTTTTAATGATTATCAAAACTATAAACCATATAAATCATATGCTCCAGTACAGTCTTAATTTCCGTCATATATTCATTGACAGCTTTCGGACTTACATGTTATAAATACAAGAGTCGTTCTAATTTTGATTGCAATGCAACTACTCTGTGGAGTAAGAAATCAATAATGCAAATATATGTATTCAACACTAAATACGAATAAAATATACTATAACTGAACGACTTTTTATAACAATTAGTATAGTCGTTTATAAGTCATATTAATACAATTACAGCATATATACTCTTAATCATCAGGGATAGCAGATAGGTTATTCAATGAATCCAAAATTCCAAGATTACTAAAATTCCAAACGATTCCTTTTGAAATTAATTTATAACCATTTGAGTTACAATGCATATCAATTTTCCAGAAATATGACTCTAGATCCTCAAAAGTCAGATTTTCAATATTTTTGTTATAATCAATTAAATCAATTACAGTTAGATTTCTATCTTTTTTAAATTTATCAATTAGATAAGCATATCTAGAATTATATCTTGAATCAATAAAAACAATAGCTAATTTAAAATCTTCTTGTAATGATAGTTGATAATATTGATAAATACAATTTTCGATATCAATATTAGCTTGAATGCTATCTTTATTATAATCTTCTTTTGATTGTAAATATTTTTTCTTATAACCCATAACATCGTTTAATAAGAATCGAAAAACATAACTAACAGCATAGATTTTTTCGTAGACCGGAGGCTTGCGATAATGGACACCATTTTCAGTAAAACGTTCAAATCCACCTCTAAACCTATAAAAATTAAAATCAGTAACCTGAAGTGCTACTAAAACAATGTCCGGTTTGTATTTAAGCATCCTTTCTTTAAGTAGCATATAACTAAAAAATGGATCAGAACCTGAAATCCCTGCATTAAACACCGTTACTTGCTTATTACAAACTTTCTTAAGCTTATCTTCTAATAATTTTGGCCATGTTGAATCATAAGGAGCTCCAATTCCCTCAGTAAATGAATTTCCTAAACAAACAATGCGAACTTCATCTTTCTGTTTTTCCAACAGATGATCAATATCTCTTAAGCCATCGTTATTATAACGCATTTCATAAGTAAACTCTGATTTTTTATCAAAGACTATTGAATTTTTTATATTAACGAAAAGATGGGGATTTGCAGGATCTGCTTTATTATTATTTATAAAACCAGAAGAGTAATAACTAGTCAACTTCTCGTTATAGCTCTTATTAATTCCTGTAATCCTTAAAACAGTTTCTATGCAAAACCATATAGCAATTATTATCAGGAGTATTTTTTTAATTTTGCCCGAATGTTTTGCCAACATTGGATACAATTTTAATATCAATTTACTAAAATACCATAAGACTAAACCTGAAATAATGATTAACAAGATTGCTGTAATATAACACGACAGAGTATATTTCACCAGTAAATATCCGTAAAAAAGACCTAATGCAATTACTATTGAGAAACCAACTATTTTTAGCCATTTTAAAATCAATTGTTTTCGCATAATTTTATTACTATTTTTTCTAAAAAAATAAACCAATACAGCAAGTAAAACAATTGCTAAAAAAACTATAATGATTGTTTTAATCATACCTGAAACAATATATGCAGCTTTTCTAAAAAACGCATTTTCACTCCTTATTTCTGCTGGTAAAACATATTGAATTTCATTTTCCAATTTCGTCAAAATCTCCAAATCATCAATCGGAATATCAAAAATTTTATTTTCAAATTCTACAATTACAGATTTAATTTTGTAAGAAATGTTTTCATTCACAACAAGTATTATAGATTTCGAATAACTTCCTTTTGATGTTTTCCAGCATTGGTTATTATAATTATATTTAATGGGAATATACCTACCAAGAGGTGAAACACTTAAAACATGAATCAGGTTTGTATCAGAAATTTCAATATCATTAAATCTTATAGATACCGATTCATAAATATTAATATTTCTTTGATATATTACATAACAAAGCAATCCTATTCCAAAAATAACAGAAATAATAACTAATGCTATAACATTATACTTTTTCATGTTTATTGTCATTGGTTATTATAGAAACAACCTGATGTAAAGTTAAAATAATATTTAATTCAACTTCAAAAAAAGTAGTTTTATTTCTACACAATTTTACAAATTAAAATCGTATTATTGGTCAACCTGTTAGGATAGTCTTGAGGGAATTGATTTAGATTTACCTGTACGAAGTCTAACACAGTTTACAACAACTAGTTCTCCTGTTGAATCTCCAGTAAAAGTAATTAGTTCAAAAATAAACGAATTAAAGGCTAAAGGTTCTGAAAAAGAATAAGTTTTTAACAGTTTTAATGATTATCAAAACTATAAACCATATAAATCATATGCTCCAGTACAGTCTTAATTTCCGTCATATATTCATTGACAGCTCTTGGGCTACCAGGCAGACAAAACACCAAGGTTTTGCCAATTGAACCGGCAACACTTCGGCTAAGCAGTGCATTAGGATTTTTTTCAGCATATTTGATTCTTATCATTTCCATTATTCCCGGTACGCGCTTGCTCAACATTGGAGTAACAGTTTCTATAGTAATGTCTTTATCGCCCATACCCGTTCCACCAGTTGTAAAAATAACATCAAATTTTGCTCTCATAGAGCCAATCAAATCTTTTAATTGAGTAGCATTATCTGGAATTATAATTTTTTCGATTTCGCATTTCCTGTTAATACTAACAAAATAATCTTCAACTGACTTTTCTATTGCAGGTCCGCTCAAATCTTCATATTCGCCACGACTTGCACGATCGCTCAAGGTTATTACGGCAATTTTAAACACTTTAGGTTTATAATCCAGCACATCACCTACTTTCAGTTTCCCAGGGCGAATGACCTGTGTAAAAATGCCCTCTTTTGGCATTACACAATGTCCTACCTGCTCAAATACAGCACAACCACCGCCGTGACATTTTTTTCCTTTTTGGGTTATCATCAACTTCACATTTTCATTTTCAAAAATATCAAGAATTTTCACTTCTCTAAAATTGATACCTTCGGTAGTAATATTTTCAGCAAAATCGCCAAATTTAAACTCATGTTTAAACTTTTTTGCAAATTCGTCAATATCTTCCTTGGCAAGAAAACTAACCTGTCTGTGCCAGTCTCCCCTATGAGCATCCGTTGTGATTCCCAGCATATCTATCTCAATCTCAGTTACAGGAATTTTCAGTTCTCCTTTTTTCTCGGAAACATTTAAGGATCTTATTACAAATTTCATAAATTAATTCTTTTAAAAATACAAAAGTACATAAATAATAAGATTTAGATTGTTTATAGTAGACATTATTACGCTAGATCAAATACAAATTACCTTATCAATAACTTTTTACTAATTATTTCATCTTCGGTTTGAATATTAATAATGTAAAAGCCTCCAGACATTCCTTCCGAAGTTATGTTTAAATAGTTTCCAACTTTATTGAATAGATCTACTTCTTTTATTAGTGTTCCGTTTAAAGAAATAACTTTGATTTTATATAAATTCATAGAATTATTGCAATACAATCTGATATTTTCTCCTTCAGAAATTGGATTTTGCAATAATTCTATTTCAAAAGATTCAATTTTGTCAATATATGAATATAAATCACAAACGTAAATTGAATCATTTGCTATTGACTCAATTTTCTCCTCATTATAAACCGCCTTAACCTTAACCCAGAAGGGAAACGAAGAATCATAAAAATCGTCTGAACTACATGGCCCCATTCCATCACATGAGATATGTGTAGATTCAGTAAAAAGATATAATTCATCATTTCGATACACATTGTATCCAACTAGAGTTTCGCTAGAAATATCTGGTACTCCCCATGATAAATAGAAACAATTGTAGGAAGGGCAAAAGCTATTACCATAATCATAACTTTGTTCATATTCCAAACCATTTACTGGATTAAATTGAGCAAATACAGAGATATTTAAGAGTAATACAAAAGCTATAAAAGATAACGCGGTATTTAAAATATTTTTCATAATTATAGGGTTTTAATATGATAAACTTTTATTTCAAAGGGCTCTTAGTTTTCTCCAATAGTTTAATGGCCTCCAAAACCATATTTTTGTCAATAGCTTTGCACATATCATAGATAGTCAGTAATCCAATGCTTACAGCAGTAAGTGCTTCCATTTCAACGCCTGTCTGACCTATGCATTTTGTTGTAGCTGTGATACGAACACCTTCAGTTTCGGTATTTGCCGTTACATCAACTTTGGTTAAATTTAACTGATGGCAAAGGGGTATTAGTTCTGGCGTTTTCTTTGCTGCTATAATCCCTGCAAACTCAGAAATAGAGAGAACCTCTCCTTTTTTCATAGTGTTTTCATTAATCATTTTCACAGTTTTAGGAGATAATTTTATAAAGCCTGTTGCTACTGCAATTCTTAAACTTTCGGGTTTGTCACCAACGTCAACCATATTGGCTTTGCCGGTTTTGTTGTTGATATGTGAGAATTTTTCTGTCATATTTATTTATTTTTTTTGCTACTATGGCACAAAATTATAATTCTTTTTTTATTTGCCACAAAGGTGATTGTTTTTGTAGTTACATTTCTATTTTAGAAAAAATTGTTAAGAATACTTCTTTACCTTATAAAATATAAGTACTCTAGACACTCTAGACACTCTAGGCACTCTAGGCACTTTAAGTACTTT
>JAQVEY010000423.1 GCA_028697515.1 Bacteroidales bacterium
TTAGATATAAACTCAATAACTATTTGTTTTACAACAACAATTTAATAAATCAGGTGTTATTGTTTTCTTTTCATTTTCTTTTTTATCACAAGAAGAAAACGCGATAAGTGAAAATAATCCAATGAATATTATTTATTTCATGGTTTGTGTTTCAAGTTTTGTATATAACTCTACCTAAATTAGCAAATTTAAAAAATCAACAAAATACTTAATCTCTCGAAGATTCCCCTACAAAATTATCTGATTTGTTTTTAAATAATATGTTGAAAGAAGTTAAACTACCATAGGAACGGGTAATATATTGCTGACACGCGATTTTATCCTCTTCGGACATTTTACTTGCATTAACTTTTTGTTCGAGTACTCTCAAACGGTCACGAACCATAATAATTTTGTTAAAGAAAGTCGAAATCGGCATTTCGTAGGCTTTCATTTCCGGATTAGAAGGCTTAAGAATTAAAGTACCACCACGCCATTTATCTGCAATAGGGACTACTTCCTGCAAATCAGAAAACTGTCTTAAAATCTTAATAAGACTTTGTTCTATAGTTTCGAAACTTACCAAATCATCAGGCTGTTCAATTAAATCAATTACCTCAAGACCATCAAAAGACTTAAGTATTTCACGATTACCATGACTTTGAAAAGTAATTAAATATGAAGCAGCTTTAACCTGAATTACAACTCCAAATCCATATTCTTTGTGATTTACACGAGAGCCAATTCCTAAAATTTCGTTTTCCATATATTAGCCATTAAATGTCTATTCCTATCTATATCTTTTTATTACAGCTTCGTTATCAGACGCAGGTTTTAACTCCATTAGCGGAGTCTGTTCTTTTAGTAATAATTGTTTTACCTTTTCTTTTGTTGCTTCATCAACTTTTAATTGAGATAACATCTGCGGATCAATATTGATATTTTCTTTTGAAAAGCTATCGATATTTTTTTCTGCCATAGCAATCCAATTAAAACTAAAATTACCCGGATTTTTCAATTCGATAGTAAACCCTTTGTCATCTTGAGACGAAATAAAATAACCTTCAGTGTATGAATTAGGAGTTACAGTAACAACAGGTTGAGTTCCAGAAAAATCTTTATTATATTTCACATAAATTGTTTTACCGTTTATTTGGGTTACACCAAAATCATTTATCTGACATTGCAGTTCTTTTATGGCTTTATTATTCTCCTGCACTCCTGCAAGGCAAAGAGTTGACAAAGCATAAATATCTATTCCAGAAAATGTGTTGTCCTGAATATAATCAGGAGCCTCATCAATAATTACCCCAAGATGCATATTTGGTCTGTACTTCGAAGGATTTTCAGGATCATACTCATCTGTTTCAATATTAAATTTATAAAAAGCTGGTTTCATTTTTTCTATATCCTGCATAACAAATTGTGATAAATCCTCATCTTCATTAATATATGTAATATCTCGTTTAATATTTCTGCGTGAAGCAGTCACAATATTATAAGTATAAGTATAATACCATGCATAGGATGCAGTCCCTAACATTCCATATTCATTCGCCTGAGGAGCAATTGTAGGCTCGCTTCCTAGATTGTTCATTATAATATTTTGACAACCTGCATTATTGCTAACATAAAACTGTGAGGAACCAACACTAAGCATAGCAGGATTAAGTGGATTTTCTCCTGCAGCAGCAAACTGAGCTGCCTGAGAAGTTGAAGCATTTGTTTTTCCGTATATGCCAGGATATTTATTAGAGTAAAAATATCCTCCGAAACCATTACCATTACCAGACGACACTCCGTAAACAGCATAAGATGCTCCTGCCGTACTATTTGTACTTGTTTGCCCCCAAACACCTACTCCCATTCCTATCCCATCATGATAACCTGAAACACCACAGGATAAATCTCCTGTTGTTAGTGAAGAATTTGATACGCCAATTACCGCACTATACGGATTTGAAGTATTGGTTAACTCAGCAGACAAACCTGCCCCATATTGTGAATTAAACGCATCAATTGCTGCAGTTGGGCTTGAATATGCTCCCTTATTTGATACTACATATAAAGCTGATGTATTTGTACCTGTCAAAGGCAAAGTAATCTCAACAGCTCCTGCATCGGCAGTAATTTGTCTTCCCGAACCAGATCCATTACAATCATAAGCCTCATCCAATGTTGAACAACCTGTTGAGCCTCCTCCCGAACCAACTAAAACCCACTCGGTGCCATCCCAGTAATAAAAACCATTTTCTAAGGAACCTCCTGAATTATAAACCAATAAACCTGTAGCAGGGCCATTTACAGGAGTGGTCGAGTTGTTTGTTGCAATCAATGTAACACGAGGAATTAATATACCTTGCGAACTAGATTGTACATCCAACATGGCAGATGCATGTGGAGTTGTTGTTCCTATACCTACATTCTGAGCTAATATTCCCGAACTATAAATGAATGTCGCAGAAAAAAGTAAAATTGCTATAAGTTTCTTTTTCATAATCTTTTAATATTTAATTTTCTATATAAATATTCAATTAACCAAGATCTCTCTAATTTTAAATTTGTTAAAAATAATATTTTTTTTTGAGATTTTAACAAAAAAACTTGCATATTAAATATTCATTTCGTAATTTTGCGAAACATTAAACAAACGAAATGTTAAATTAAAGAATTAAAATTATGGAAATAAAAATTTTAGGACCTGGTTGCCCAAAGTGCAAACAACTCGACAGACTAGTGCGAATGGTTATCGAAGAAAACTCAATTGATGCTAATGTAACAAAAGACGA
>JAQVEY010000033.1 GCA_028697515.1 Bacteroidales bacterium
CACTTTGATTTTCTGAGATAGAATATAAATTTGTTCCTGTTTGTGTAATATTAAGGTCTTTATTAAAAGAAACTACAGAACTGTTTTGATTGTCAAAAACTCTAAAACCGCCTTGATTTGAGCTGCAAACAGCATCTGTGCTGTAAATTAAAATGTCATCAAGATAAATTGGGTCTCTCAGTTCGGCAAGATAATTATCTAAGAATACTATACGGTTAAAATCTTTGTAAAAAACAAGTAATCGAAATGGATCTGAAACATCCACACTCGTAATTTCACCATTTAACTTATAGTCATATTGAGCAAGTTTTATTAAATCGGAATCATATCTGGAAAGCTGAGTACCTTTAACCAAATAGATATATCCGAGATTGTCAACTCTTACTTTTTCGGCATCAACATTATATTCCTTTATGATTTCTGTTTGTGAGTACAGAATGTTGTATATTAAGGAGACTATTAATATTAAAGTAAAACGTTTCATAAAATTTTCAAGTTCAAAAAGTATTCCTTAAAAATGTAAAGATAAAAAAAATCTGTCTGTACTTAGTTATACAGGCAGATTTAATTAAAAACAAAAACGGAATTAATGTTATTTCTGCTGATCTTTGTGTTGGCAATCATGTTGCATCTGACCCTTGTTTAACATTTGATGTTGACCCTCTCCATGACATGAACTTGGATTATATCCTTCATGTTTGGATGTATTACAATTGTGATTCATTTCTTTATTCTTCATAGCACGATGCGAATCGAATTTTACTCTTTGTTCAGGTGTTAATTCGTTTCTAATCAACAATTCAGCTGCAACTTTCTCTTTTTTAACTGCAGCCTTTAGTGAATACACTTCATCAATTTTAAGATCGATGTCTTTTTTCGAAGGGTTCTCAGCAATTCTTAATTTCTGCAATTCAGCATTTTTAATGTCAATGTCAGCTTTGTACTGAATAATTTTTTTGTCGCTCTCAACTTTAATTGTTTCGATTTTCTTCTGCTGTTCAGGACTTAAATCTCCCATCAAACAAGCTTTTTTCTCTTTTTCAGGAGCCTGAGCATAGCTCGAAATTGAAAAAATAGATACTGATACAAATACTAGTGTTAGAAATAATAATCTGGTTTTCATAATTTTTATATTTTTGAGTTACGATTTAATTGACAATTTATAATGAGAAAGGTTTAATTATGGATAAAATAACCTTAGTTGTAATGTTACTCGGGATTTTAATTTTCTCAAGTCATTTATTCAATAAGATGTTTGATAGAACTAAGATTCCAAATGTTTTGCTTTTGATGATAATTGGAATAATAGGAGGGTTTTTTATTGATAAAGAATTGTTTTTTGGAGAGCTGGGTAGAGTTTTTACAACAATTACTTTGGTAATAATTCTATTTGAAAGTGGCATTGGGCTAAAGTTTTCGGAATTAAAAACGGCTTTATTAACCTCGACACTGGTAACAATAGTTAATTTTATTGTAGTTGTTCTTATTGTAGTTGGGGTTCTTACAGTTCTTACGGATTTAGACTTTATCTCAATATTATTTCTCGGTGCGATATTAGGTGGTACGTCTTCTGCCGTAGTAATTCCAATGGTAAAACAATTAAAACTTGGGCCAAAGTCAAGTACTGTATTATTATTAGAATCCGCTTTTAGTGATGTTTTGTGTCTGGTTGTGGGACTTGCTGCTCTAGAAGGAATGAAAGCTGGAGATCTCGATGTTGGAAGCATTTTAAATACAATGTGGCAATCATTTTTATTTGCAGCATTGTTAGGTTTAGCTGGAGGAATTTTATGGAGCATGATATTAAACTGGATAAGGGCAATAAAGCATTCCATGTTTACAACTTTTGCTTTTTTGTTTATTATTTATGGAGCTGTCGAAATGATGGGATTTAATGGAGGGATAGCTGCATTATGTTTTGGAATAGTTCTCGGAAATTCGGATACAATTGGACAAACAAAAGCTTGGAAAAGTATTTTTAGATTCGAAATTGCGCATTTGAACTCTAATGAAAAAGATTTCTTTTCCGAAATAGTGTTTGTATTACAAACATACTTTTTCGTTTATGTTGGTGTTGTTATAGAATTTGGCAGTTTTATAACATATATCATAGCAATATTGATAATACTTTTGGCTTTGGCAATAAGACCTCTGGTAATGAAATTATTTGCCAGAAAAGGTGTAAGTCCAAAGGAATTTACAGTTATGTCAATAATGTCGCCAAAAGGTTTGGTCCCAGCAATTTTGGCATCTATCCCTTTACAATTAGGCTTGGCTTCAGGGCAGCAAATTGCCGAAATGGGCTATGCTGTAGTATTGTTGAGTATAGTTGTTTGTAGTATTTTAGTTATCGTTGTCAGCAAAGATCCATTTATTTTTAATAAAATAATAAGAAGAAATAAAAAGGATAAAGCTAATAATGATGAAAGTGTATCTGATGAAGGACTACAATTGAATGAAGTCGGTGTTTCTGAAACAGACAGTTCAAATGAAGAAGAAGAAGCAAAAATTACAATAAAGAAGAAGTTTAAAGACGAGTTTGATGACTGATACGCATTATAAAAAGTACAAGGTAAAACTGAAATTTCTTAAGATAGATGGAGGTGGTACACATCTTGCTGTAAGAGCAAAAATCAATGGAGTAAGCTCAGTTTTATTAATAGATACAGGAGCTTCAAATACAGTTTTTGATAGTGATAACCCGATATTTTCCGATATTGAGACAACGCCTGCTGATAAAAAAGGTGCCGGTTCAGGGTTTAATTCAGAATTGCCGGAATTGGTCATTGGCGAAATAAAATCCATAAAGATTGCCAGAATGGAAATAAAAAACCTGAAGGTAATCTTTACATCTATGAATCACATAAATAATTTGTATAAAACGCTTAGACTTCCTAGTATTACAGGAATATTGGGTAGCGATCTTCTTTTGACAAACAATGCTATAATTGATTTTGGCAACAAACTGATTATGTTCGAAAAAAAATAGATTTAAAATATTGGTATAAAACGCTTTTAGTTTTTAAAAAAAGTCTATATTTGCAAACTTAAATTTTTAAAAATTAACAAATATTAAAATTATAAATCATGCGTAACAAAGGAGCGATTATTTTGGTAGCTGTGCTGTTTGTTTTAATCAGTTTGTATTATCTTTCATTTACATTTGTTGTAAACAGAATTGAAGGTAAGGCTGATAAATATGCACAGAAACAATTTGAAGCTATGAATCTTAAGGTTGATGAGTATGAGAAAATACACATCCTTGACTCATTAAGTAAAAGATATCTTGATTCTGTTTCTGACAAAGTTGTGTATTCGATGTTCAAGAAATACACATATATGGATTGTAAAGAACGAGAGTTGAATCTCGGATTGGATTTAAAAGGAGGGATGAACATTTCTGTAGAAATATCTGCAGAGGATGTTATTCTTGCTTTAGCAAATAATCAATCAGATTCTACATTGTTGAAAGCCTTAGATGATGCTTCGAAACAAACAAAGGAACAAACTGGTAAAAATTATATTGAGATTTTTGGACTATCCTATAATAAAGTTAAAAAATCAACTTCACCTGCTTTAGCCTCACTTTTTATAACAACATCAAATCAAGATAGAATTACAGTTAAATCAACAGACGAAGAAGTTTTAAAGTATATTAGTGAAGAATATGATGCTGCATTAGAAAGTGCTTTTGACGTATTAAGAAAGCGTATTGACCATTTTGGTGTTGTTCAGCCTAATATTCAAAAAGACGTTGCCGTCAAAGGTGTATTCCATATTGAGCTACCTGGCATAAAAGATCCTGAACGTGTTGAAGATTTGTTGAAACAAGCTGCTGTTTTGGAATTCTGGGAAACTTATACTGTTGATGAAATTTATGATAAATTATCAGAAGCAAATGTAATGATTGCTGATTTAAAGGATATAGAAAAAGTCGCAATTGAAAAACCTGTTGTTACAGAAGATGTGGTTTTTGATGATGAAGAAATTGTTTTTGATGATGAAGAAATAGCTGCTGGTAAAGACACTTTAGAAACTCAAGCTGTTAAAGATACTGCAAAAGCTAATGTTTCAGGTTCGTTATTTGACAGACTTGTAAATCAAATTGGCAAATATCAGATTTATGGACCTGTAGTTGGATTTGCTAAAGAATCTGACATGGAGTCAATTATGGCAGACCTTAACAGGCCTTCAATTAAAAGATTATTTCCTGACAATCTTGTTTTTGCTTGGAGTTTTAAACCTCTCAAAGACCAGCCGGGTTATTACCAGTTAATAGCATTGAAGAAAAGTAAAGAAGGTGGTGCTGTCTTAGGTGGTGACGTTATTACAAATGCTCAACAAGAGTTTGGGCAGAATAGTGCAACTGCTGAAGTTACAATGAGCATGAATGGCCCGGGTTCAACCGAATGGGCGCGTATTACTCGCGAAAATGTCGGAAGAAGTATTGCTATCGTACTTGACGGATATGTATATTCATTTCCAAACGTAAATGACGAGATTAAAGGTGGTAGATCTTCAATAACTGGTGACTTTACATTAGACGAAGCAACTGACCTTGCAAACGTTTTAAAATCCGGTAAAATGCCAGCTCCTGCTAATATCTTATCAAAAGAAATAGTTGGTCCTTCACTTGGACAAAAAGCTATTGACTCTGGATTGAATTCTTTTATAATTGCATTTATTTTGGTTCTTATCTATATGTTTTTCTATTATGGAAGAGCAGGGGTTATTGCCGATATTGCGCTTCTCGTTAACTTATTCTTAATATTCGGAGTATTAGCGTCTTTGGGTGCGGTACTTACATTGCCAGGTATCGCTGGTATTGTGCTTACAATTGGTATGTCGGTAGATGCGAATGTGCTTATATATGAGCGAATCCGCGAAGAATTGCGTTCCGGGAAAATGATAAAAACTGCAATCGCAGATGGTTACAAGAATGCGTATTCTGCGATTATTGACTCGAACTTAACAACATTACTGATAGGTATAATTCTATTAAATTTCGGTGTTGGACCAGTTCAGGGTTTTGCAACTACTCTTATTATTGGTATTCTTAGTTCTTTGTTTACAGCCATTTTTATTACGAGATTACTATTCACTTTCTTAATGGACAAAGACAAGAAAATTACACTTGGTAATAAGTTAACGATTAATGCTTTTCAGAATCTATCAATTAAATTCTTAGAAAAAAGAAAAACATTCTATATTATCTCGGGAATATTAATAATTATAAGTTTAGGATCCTTGTTCACTAGAGGACTAAATCAGGGTATTGATTTCACTGGAGGACGTAATTATATTATAGCTTTCAATAAAACTGTTTCTCCTGAGGAAGTTGCAATAGCTCTCGAAGACGTTTATGGAGAAAGACCTATCGTTAAAACATTTGGAGTTTCAAATCAGGTTAAAATAACTACAAAATTTGAGATTGATAACAAAGAGGCAGACAATTTGGCCGATTCATTATTATATGTTGGATTGCAAAAATTCCTACCTGAAAACACCTCAATGAATGATTTCTTTAGTGATTATCGTCAGGAATCACAAAAGGTTGGACCTACAGTTGCTGATGATATAAAGTCTAAATCAATTGTAGCTATACTTTTAGGCCTTGTAGTGATGTTCTTGTACATTCTTATTAGATTCCGCAAATGGCAATATTCTCTCGGAGCTGTAGTCGCATTGATACATGACGTATTGATTGTTATGGGTATATTCTCGCTATTTTATACGGTGATGCCGTTTAATATGGAGATAGATCAGGCATTTATTGCGGCAATACTTACTGTTGTGGGTTATTCTATTAACGATACAGTGGTAGTGTTTGACAGAATAAGAGAGTACTTAAAATTATTCCCAAAACGTGGTACTAAACCAGTACTAAATGATGCTATAAATAGTACTATAAGCCGTACGATTAATACTAGTTTGAGTACTCTGGTAGTTTTAATTGCAATATTTATCTTTGGTGGTGAAGTAATTAGAGGATTTATATTTGCTTTATTAATAGGTATAATTGTCGGTACATATTCATCAATATTTATTGCAACACCTATTTCATACGATTTAATGAAGAAAAAGAAAGATGAAAAATAGATAAAAAGAAAGGGCGTCAGCCCTTTTTTTTATGGAAATAATCAAAAATCAATTTAGCTTTTGAATTTCCAACAGTTTTAGAAATATCTTCTAAGCTAAGTTTTTTTATGTTTGACACCGATTTATATCTTGTAATTAATTCTTCAATAGTTTTACCCCCAATGCCTTTAATCATATTAAGCTCAGACTCTGTAAATCCAGAGGATCTTTTATCTCGGTGGAATTTAATTCCAAATCTATGTGCTTCGTCTCTGATTTGCTGGATTAGTTTAAGCGATTCCGAGTTTTTGTCAAGATAT
This sequence comes from Bacteroidales bacterium, assembly GCA_028697515.1. Lineage (GTDB taxonomy): Bacteria > Bacteroidota > Bacteroidia > Bacteroidales > ML635J-15 > Bact-19. Next base: position 6,399 of record JAQVEY010000033.1, read on the forward strand.
AATGGGACATTATCTCCAGGGAAATAAATTTCTTCGAGTCTTTTGGCAATACCAATAATACTAATTTTATCGCAAATATTTAATTGCTTTAAAGCCTTTTCGGCAGCACTTAATTGTCCTTTTCCTCCGTCAATAATTATTAGTTGAGGAAGATTTTCATTTTCATCAATAAGTCTTCTATATCTTCGATAAACAACCTCTGTCATTGAAGCAAAATCATCGGGACCAGTAACTGTTTTTATGTTATAGTGTCTGTAATCAGATTTAGAAGCTCTGGCCATTTTAAATACAACACAGGCAGCAACAGGGTTTGTTCCTTGAATATTTGAATTGTCGAAACACTCTATGTGTTCTGGTAGGTATGAGAGATTTAGGTCTTTTTTAAGAGTCTCCAATTTTCGCTTTGCATGATTTTCGGGGTTCTTTTGTTCAATTTGTTTGTGCTTTTCTAGCATAAAAAAATATGCATTACGCTGTGCAAGTTCTAGAAGCTTAAATTTGTCACCTTGTTTTGGATAAACTGTTTTTGTATTAATGATATGGTATTCAATTTTAAAAGGTAAGATTAAATATTTAGCTGAACTTTTCATCAATTCGCGCAATTCGAAAATTGCATATGAAAGCATATCTTCATCACTTTCATCAATTTTCTTTTTAAGCTCAATTGAATGTGCTCCTGTGACTGAACCATTTTGAATTCTGAGATAATTTATAAATACAGAATTGATATCTTTGGCAAATCCATAAACTTCTGTTTCGGAAATATTAGTATCGACTATGGTAGATTTACTTCTGTAATTTTCTATAATATCAATTTTCGCTTTTATTTTCGAGGCCTCTTCGAATTTAAGTTCTTTTGCATTAATTTTCATTAATTCAATCAAGTATTTATGAATCAAATGAAGATCTCCATTAAATATTTTCCTTATATCCGAAATCCATAAATTATATTTTTCTTCTTCTAGCTTTGCTTCACAAGGAGCAAGGCAATTCCCGATATGATATTCAAGACAAACTTTGTATTTACCAGATTTTATATTGTCGATGCTTAAATTCAATGAACAGGTTCTTAATGGATATAGTTGACGGATAAGAGATAGAAGAGTTTTTATCATGTAAACAGAAGTGAAAGGGCCAAAATACTCGCTACCATCATTGATCTTATTTCGGGTATAAAAAACTCTGGGAAATCTTTCATTTTTAATACAAAGCCATGGATAGGTCTTGTCATCTTTAAGCATGACATTGTATTTTGGCTGTAATTGTTTTATAAGAATATTTTCTAGCAATAGCGCGTCGTTCTCTGTATCTACAACAATATATTCTATGCTGTGTATATTTTTTACGAGGAGATTGGTTTTGTAAGATGTGTGGTTTTTAATAAAATATGAACTTACCCGTTTCTTTAAATTTTTTGCTTTGCCAACATAAATTACTTTGCCACTTCTATCCAAATATTTATAGATTCCAGGACTTTGAGGTAATGTATTAACATTGTATTGTATAGAATTCTCCAGTTTCATCTCGTAAAAGTAATGAAAATTGAAAGAGAGTGGTACTTAAAAGAAAAAATTAAATACGAATGTTAAAAAACAAAAATTAGGAGAAATATCCTTTAAATTTATCGAAAATACTTTCCGTCTTTTTATTTTTAGGACTAAAATTTTCTGATTCTTGCATTTTTTGAATCAAAATTTTGTCATCTTTTGATAGTGATGATGGAATATAAATATTTATTCTGACCATTAAGTCACCTTTTGAGTATCCGTTTAAGTCAGGAAGACCTTTGCCTCTTAATCGTAATATTTTTCCTGATTGACTACCTGCATCAATTTTTATCTTCACCTTTCCTTGCAGGGTAGGAATCTCAACATTGGTTCCTAATATTGCGTCAGGGATGCTAATAAATAAATTATATAATAAATCATTTCCGTCACGTTGAAAGTCGGGATGCTCTATTTCCTGAATTACAATCAGTAAATCTCCATTTACTCCCCCACGCCTTGCTGCATTTCCTTTCCCCGAAACAGACAACTGAACTCCTTCACTTACACCTGCAGGAATTTTTAATTCTATAAGCTCTTCTCCGCTAATAATACCTTCGCCATAACAACTTGTACATTTTTGTTCAATAATTTTACCTTCACCACCACAAGTCTGACAAGTTGTTGTGCTTTGCATTTGACCCATAATGGTGTTAACTACTCTGGTTTGAACTCCACGACCATTGCAAGTTGGACAAGTTCGACTTGAATTTCCGTTTTTTTCGCCATTTCCACCACATTCTTTACATGCTAAGTATTTTTTTACTTTGATTTTTTTTGTAGTTCCATTTGCAATTTCGTCAAGACTAAGTTTAACGGTTACTCTCAAGTTTGTACCCTTATTTACTCTTGAACGGCCACGAGATTGGCCACCGCCAAAAAAGCTGCTGAACCCACCGCCAAAACTATCACCGAAAATGTCGCCAAAACGTGAAAAAATGTCGTCAAAAGTCATCCCTTCTCCACTAAATCCGCCCATGCCACTCATACCAGAATGTCCAAATCTATCATATCGCCCGCGTTTGTCGGGATTGCTTAATACCTCATATGCTTCTGCAGCTTCTTTAAACTTTTCTTCCGCAGCTTTGTCTCCAGGGTTCTTGTCCGGATGAAATTGAATAGCTTTCTTTCTGTAAGCCTTTTTTATCTCTTCAGCACTTGCGTCTTTGCCAACTTCTAATATTTCGTAATAGTCCCGTTTGTCCATATATAATTGTTTGTAAGCTTGTGGAAGTAAAATATATATATTGAATTATAATACTTTGATTAGTTTTATTCTCCAACCACAACTTTTGAAAATCTTATAATCTTATCGTTAATTTTATATCCTTTCTGCACAACATCAATAACTTTTCCTTTTTTGTCTTCTTCTTCAACCTGAAATTTTGTAATAGCTTCGTGAAAATCTGTGTTAAAATCCTGATCTTTCGAAATTATTTCTTCTACTCCTTGCATTTTTATGAAGTCAAGAAATTTTTGACTTATCAATCTGATGCCTTCAACAGTTGCCTCTACATCTTTTACTTCATTCAAATACATCATTGCTCTTTCAATATCATCAACAACCGGAAGAAAATCTTTTATAATATCAATTTTTACTGTTTCGCGAAGATCAATTTTTTCTTTAATTGTTCTTTTGCGAAAATTGTCATATTCTGCAATAAGTCTTAAATATTTGTCTTTTAATTCTTCATTTTTTTGATTTAATAAATCAATCTCTTCTTGTAATTTCTTCTCTTTCGATTTTAATATCGTCCTTGATGATTTTTTAGATTTATTTTTTTCTTTATTTTGTTCTTGGTTCACCTCAGCACCATCATTAACATCTTGTTCTGGTGAATTTATTAAATCTTTATCCATAATTATTTTTTGATTTGTGTTTTTCAAAATGTCTGCCATTGTCAATTAACGACAAATTGACAGAGAAAAATAGCAAAAATGACAGAAATTATTTCTTTATGCTATTAATAAGTGTATTTAAGTTATCAATATTTTTTTTAATCTTTTTTAATTCTTTGCGATTTTTATATTCATCAGAAGAATAAACGTTGTTGTATTCTAGAACGAGTTGGTTAAGTGTTTTTTCAAATTGCTCAAGTGGGTCTTTTAAAATATAACGCTCTAAAGTGCTTTCAAGAGCATTTCCTCTAAGGTTTTTTGCTATTATAACTCCATCTTTATCAATTAGAAAATTTGTTGGTATTCCTTTTACCCCGTATGCTTTTGCCGCAACGGAACTCCAGTACATCAGATCACTTACGTTTGTCCAAGTTAAACCATCATCAGCTATACCTTTAACCCAATTTTCTTTGGTTTTGTCAAGAGATACTCCGTAAATAGTAAATCCTTTTCCAATAGTGAAATTATTATTCATATATTTTGTATATGCAGCTACAACAGTTGGGTTTTCCTTTCTGCAAGGGCCACACCATGATGCCCAAAAATCTATTAACACAACCTTACCTTTCAACGAAGAAAGACTTATGCTATCACCATCAGGTGTAGGCAATTTAATATCAGGAGCAATATCCCCAATTTCAGTTCCTATTTTTTGTGCAGCTAGAGTTAATGAAAGAAATAATGTGGTAATAACTAAAAATAATTTCATTTTAATAAGTATTTAATTTAAGCGTTCAATTTTTGCTCCCAATTTATTTAAACGTTGATCAATATTTTCGTATCCTCTGTCAATTTGTTCAATATTATGAATAATGCTTGTTCCTTCTGCAGACATTGCAGCAATAAGTAAAGCCATCCCTGCTCTGATATCAGGTGATTGCATCGTTGTAGCTCTAAGTTTTATCGATTTGTCTAGTCCTATAACCGTAGCACGATGAGGGTCGCATAAAATAATTTGAGCACCCATATCAATTAGTTTATCAACAAAAAACAAACGACTTTCGAACATTTTTTGATGTATTAGAACGCTACCTTTTGCTTGTGTGGCAACAACTAGAAATACACTTAGCAAGTCAGGTGTCAGTCCAGGCCATATTGCATCAGCAATAGTCATAATAGAGCCGTCAATAAAACTCTCAATTTCATAATTTGATTGGGCAGGTATATAAATGTCATCATTTCGTAATTCGAGCTTTATTCCTAATTTTCTGAATGAATCAGGGATTATTCCCAACATATCGTATCGGACGTTCTTTATTGTAAGTTCCGATCCTGTCATAGCTGCCATACCTATAAAACTCCCTATTTCTATCATATCAGGAAGTATTTCATGTGATGCTCCTTTTAAAACTTTCACACCTTTTATCCTTAGTAGGTTTGATCCTATCCCGCTTATTTGAGCCCCCATATTATTAAGCAAAATACACAGTTGTTGTATATATGGCTCGCAAGCAGCGTTGTAAATGGTAGTTTCTCCCTCTGCAAAAACCGAGGCCATTAATATGTTGGCAGTCCCCGTTACAGAAGCTTCTTCAAGATGTAGATAAGTACCTGTTAGTTTCTTTGCATCTAGGCTATAAAAATTTTCTTTGAAATCGTAATTAAATTCAGCTCCGAGTTTTTTTAATCCTATGAAATGAGTATCAAGACGACGACGGCCTATTTTATCACCACCAGGTTTAGGCATACAAACATATCCGAATCTTGCAAGTAAAGGACCTAATATCATTATTGAGCCTCTCAATGCTGCTCCATCATTACGAAATGTGTCAGACTTTAAGTAGTCAAGGTTTATTTTGTCTGCTTTAAATATATAAGTACCTTTTTCTAAATTACTCACTTCAACACCTAAAGATTTTAATAAATCAATAAGCTTATTAATATCTCTTATATCAGGTATATTGCTTATGGTTACCTCTTCTTTTGTAAGCAATACTGCGCATAAGACTTGAAGTGCTTCATT
>JAQVEY010000424.1 GCA_028697515.1 Bacteroidales bacterium
CAAATATTCTGATAAGACAATCAAATGTTCCGATTTTATGTGTTAGTCCGAAATAATTTTAATTTTATAGTATATGGATTTTAAAAAGTACAGAAAGTTTATTATTGCTTTTGCAATATTGTTGTTCATCCTAATTTTATTTAGCAGTTCAATGTTTTATATTCTAAAACCGGGCGAAAGAGGTATTATCTTCAGACCTTTTGGTTCAGGTTTAGATACCGCTAATATTTACAATCCGGGTTTTCATATCGTTGCTCCTTGGAATGATTTTATAGTTTATAATGTTAAAGAACGTAAGACAGAAGAAACTATGGATGTTTTAGATAAAAACGGTTTGTCCATAAATGTAGAGGTTTCGGTTCGTTTCAACCCAATTCCAAACAGATTGCCTTATTTACATCAGCAATTTGGTGAGGATTATATGAATCAGCTAATAATTCCTGAAGTAAGATCCACAGTAAGGCAAGTTATGGGAAGATATACGGCAGAAGAAATTTATTCAACCAAGAGAGCTGCCGTTGAACTGGAAATAATTAATGAAACTACCCAAAAACTTCAGGCAAACTCAGTCGAAACACGAGCAGTATTAATCCGTTCGATAAATCTGCCACCTCAGATAAAAGAAGCTATTGAAATGAAATTAAAGCAAGAACAAGAATCTCTTGCATACCAGTTTAAACTTGAAAAAGAGTTAAAAGAAGCCGAACGTAAACGTATTGAAGCCGAAGGTGAAGCCAAAGCTAATATGATTATCAACAGTAGCCTTACACCAAGTCTTCTAAAAATGCGTGGCATAGAAGCTACTCTAAAACTGGCTAATTCAAGTAACGCTAAAACTGTAATTATTGGTGCAGGCCCAGACGGAATGCCATTGATTTTGAATCAGTAAAAAAATAACTAAGTTCATAAAAATACTCATCTGTTTTATATTAACAAACGAGTTTTTTTATTTTACAAATACAAAAAGCAGAGAAACAACTTGTGTTTTCTCTGCTTTATATCAATGTAATAATGTCAAAATCTATCTTGCAACGACAAAATTAATTTTTGATTGTAATTCAGGACAATTAATAATATAATTTCCCGGACTCAAATTACTTATGTCAATACTGATAAATCCGATTTGTTGGTTAGAGGTAATCGTTTTTAGCAATTCACCTTTTATGCTGTAAATACTAAATGTACAATTACCGTTTGGATTTATAAATTCTACTGAAAGGTAATCGTTTGCCGGATTTGGATACAATTTAAACAATGATTCCAATTCATAATTTACAATCGGCATTTCTTCTTCTTGTGGTTCTATGAATGCAGATTTTGTAGAAATTTCACCCTCCGGATTCGGTAAAAACACAATCGGGAAATTGTCCCACAAACCGGCAGATTCTAGAATTGCACGTGCAACACCACCTTCTTTTGTGTTATAATCAGAAGCAAGTTCTGTTAGAAATTCTTCATATTTTTTCACGATGTCCACAATTGGTTCTGTGTTGATATTTTGCAAAATGTCAATTTTAATCGTATTAAGCTTAATATCATTCAACTTTGATGTGTTTTCTGATGAAAGTGCAATTTGCTCCATTTCGCTCAAAACTGTTAAAGCCTTTTCGAACATTCCCTTTTTGATATACATATCAACCAATCTGTTTTTTGCATGATAATCAGTTTGTGTTTCCATAAACTCCATAACTGAGTTGTATGTATCTGCAAATGAGGCTATTGAATCAGCATTAAAAGTTGCTCTCATCAAATGATCATAATTTACCTGACGAGCAGACTCTAAACTGATTATCTGATTATGTAACTGCTCTATTTCATTTACCCCTTCCTGATGTTTTAGGATATAATCAATATATTCCGGTGAGAGATCAGACTGTTCGACAGCTTCAGCAACATCGCTTGGCAAAGGAGAATTCTCAAGCATTAACGAAACTTTAGACAATTCGGGAACATTTGGATTGTTGAGATAAGCTAATAAAACTTCCGAAGTCAGATAAGGTGACGAAGAACTAAGCTGGTCATAAATTTCTGATGCATTGTTACTATTTGCCGATTGAGCAGAGATAAATAATGACAGAGAATTATTTGTCAAATCAGTTAATTCATTTTGCAAATATGATTCATAATCTTCATAGTCCTCTGTTTGTGATATTATTTCTTCTATGCCTGAAGCCATAAACAACCCTAAATTTGAGGCACATTCAACGCCAGGCATATTATTAACAACAATATGACTTGTATTATAATATTCAAGCCTATATCCCAAAACATCAGTTTGATTATAGTCATATTTTCCGCCTGTTTGAATTATATTAGAAACACTGCCGTCAATATACAAATATCTGTAAGGAGACCATGAATAATATGGAATACCCTCAAAATAATTATAAGTAGAAATATCTTGACCTGAAGGGATTAAAACCCCTTGTTTTCCTCTGATATCAGATTGAGTTACATTAATTAATGCACCACTTTGATTATAAATATATCCTCCTAAAACTGCCATTGCATAATTTACATTAACAAAACTATTACATCTCAATTGTAGTCCTGATTTCATTATCGTGTCATAATTCAAACCTACCCCCACAAAACCTGTGTATACACCATTGCCCATTAAATCTTCAAAATAATTTCTATAAACCAGATTTTCAGCATTACCTGAAGCATAAACAACCAGACCTAATAATCCATCATGAAAAGTATTATCTTCGATTTGATAACCTGTGCTGGCTTCAATGTATAAACCAAAGCTATCGT
>JAQVEY010000425.1 GCA_028697515.1 Bacteroidales bacterium
ATCTTTATTTAAAATTGAATAATTTGACTTAATATATTTAAGTATTCTTTCTCCCCGAAATCTCTGATCATTAAAAAAAGCTTCGCATGGTTCTTCGGTACCAACATAAAGTCGTCTGTATTCGGAATCATAAAACTCTGCATATGATTTCTGTGTCATTCTTGGCGAAGTATAAACAAAGCCGCAATCACAACAAATACGAGCAGTAAATTTTAAGCCATATCTATCTTTTTCTGCAAGTATTTCAGAAGAACTGCTTTTACAAGCCGGACAAACGACTTCCTCAAATTCATATTTCCCTGAATTAATTTTTTCTTCAATCTCTGATTTCGCCTTCAGTTGAGTATTATTCAATTTTATTTCCGGTTTTCCGTCATTTTTATATCTGCCGCTTATCATAAAGAATGAATTTTTCACAAATCTACAAAAAATCCCACACAATTGTGCAGGATTTTTAGTTAGTATATTCTTAGTTCTAATCTTACATTCTTAGTTTTTTAAAATCTTCTCTCATTCTGTCGAGGTCATTTATCCAAGCTTCGATATCTTCTTCGTGTTCAAGTTCTTCGTTAAGTATCTGAACTGCCATTTGGTGTGTTGCATGATCTTTTCCTGCAGTAAATTCAGCAATATCTTGATAACGTTGAATTGCACATCTTTCGCCACGGAGATTCTGATTCAGTATTTCTTCTACATAAGGATCTGTTGGCTCTTCATAATCGCATTTAGCAAATTTTGTCCACTGATTCGGATTTAATAAAGGAGTGCCTCCTAATTGGATTATTCTTCCAACTACCAAAACGGCATGGTTTAATTCCTGATCAGCATGTAATAATAATTCGGGCTCTATTTCGCTACGCATAGGACCTTCCATAACTCTTGCACCTACCCAATACTGATAATAAGCAAGCCATTCTTCTGCCAATGCTTCGTTAAGCATTTGAATAAGTTTTTCTGTGTCGAGATTTGAAATTTTTACTGCATGTTTTCCCATAGTCTTAAATTTTTAGTTACTGCAAATTTAATAAAAAAAAACTTAAGAATATAAAATCACGAGGTTTTTGGCGGAAAATTTGCCGACGCGTAGTACATTTTTGTGGTTTTGCAAATTTTGCGCCGTGGTGAGTATCTCGAACCATGACAAAAACCCTTCTGCAGAAAGTTATTATTATTGACTTCCTGATTAGCAAAAATGAAAATGTATATGCATACATAATTATGCCTGATAAAATCAAGCATATTACGTAAAAGAATAAAAGATCTGATTATTTAAAAAATCAGAAGAAACAGATTTACAACCTGATTAGTTGTTTCTTCCGTAACCGCTTCCGCCTCTTCTCTGTCCACCACCGGAGTTGCCACCAAAGCTTCTGCCTCCGCCACCTGGTTTTCTTTCAGTTTTTTCCTGAGCTTCATTAACTACTATTGTGCGTCCTTCAAGTTCAGCACCATTCAATTCTTCAATAGCTTTCTTTGCTGCTGCTTCATCAGCCATTTCAACAAAACCAAAACCTTTGCTTCTGCCTGTCATTTTGTCTTTAATAACGCGTGCAGAACTAACTTCTCCGTATTCTTCGAAGAATCCTTGTAAATCGCTATCCTTAACTGAGTAAGGTAAGCTTCCGATAAAAATGTTCATTATAAAAATTTAAATTAAAATTAAGATACAAATGTAAACTATTTTATATTCCAAAACTATTTACCGTAAAATATTATGAGAATTATTTTGAAATTTATCTATAATGCAGTAATAATGATACCAGAAGTTTATTTTTAAATGCAAAAAGAATAGAAAAAGTATTAATAAATTGACATTGGGTCCCATAAATGAGAGTTGAAATCAACTATTTGATCGTTAATAACTTTGATCCCTTCGTCTTGGAGAAGTTTCTGCATTAATTCTACATTACCAAAATGATTTTTACCTGTTAATAAACCATTACGATTAACTACTCTATGGGCAGGAACTTCTGGGATTAGATTGTGTGAGTTGTTCATTGCCCAACCAACCATTCTTGCAGATTGAGGAGACCCAATGCATCTGGCAATAGTGCCATAAGTGGTAACCTTTCCGTATGGTATTTGCCGCACCACATTATACACTTTTTCGAAAAAACTTTCTTCAATTTTATTCTTCATTTTCATTAACCGGTTCTTTAAGGCTAATATCATCTGGCAGTCTAAAGCTTATGTATTTAATCGTTTTCCCTTCTTTATTCCATATTTTTTCGTAGAATGTTTTAATTGCCAAAACATCGGTAAAATAGTCCGAATCGTAAAGATTGTTGGTTTCTGCAATTATTTGCAGATTGTTTAGCGAAATAACGGCTTTTGTGTAAGCAAATAAAACATCATCGTCAGTCTTCAAATTTATTATTCCATTGTGTTTAAGAATTTTTTGATATCTTGAGAGAAAGGCCGATGAGGTAAGTCTTTTTCTAATACGCTTTTTGGGACCAAGTTGAGGATCCGGAAAAGTAATCCAGATCTCCGAAATCTCGTTTTTCGCAAAACAGTATTCAATAAATTCGATAAATGTTCTTACGAATGCAGTGTTAGTTATTCCATTGTTTATAGCCTCAGTAGCACCTTTCCACATTCTGGCTCCTTTTATATCAACTCCGATGTAGTTCTTGTCTGGATTTTTCTTTGATAGTTCAACAGTATATTCTCCCTTACCACATCCTAGTTCGAGAATTATCGGATTTTCATTTTTAAAATAATTACTATTCCATTTAGACTTTAAATTAAAATC
>JAQVEY010000426.1 GCA_028697515.1 Bacteroidales bacterium
GTAAATCTTTAAGCATAGCAAATAATTCCATGTCGGTTGCAGAACCTCCGCTAAAATTACCTTCATTGTCACTGTCACCATCTTCGTAGTTATGGTCTTTGGTAAGCATAAAAGAATGAGGATTCTCCAGAAACTCTCTACCTCTTGAAGTTACTTTTAACAAACCGTAATTTACAATTTCTTTTTCTATGAATTGAGCAATCAGCATTTGTCTAATCACAGCTTTCCAATGTCTGGCATTTTCTTCACCCCCTGTTCCAAAAATTTGCAATTCCTGATGTTTGTATGTTGAAACTTCTGCTGTTTTTTTACCTGTAAGAATATTAACAATATGTTCTGATTTAAATCTTTCTTTAACAGTTATTATTGTCTCAAGTACAGTTAAAATGTCTTCTTTTCCTTCAAATTTTGGTTTTGGGTTGAGGCAATTATCACAATTTCCGCAATCTTCGAGCATTTCTTCGCCGAAATAATTCAATAATTGTCTTACCCTGCAAACGCTCGATTCGGCATATGATACTGTTTCGAATAATAATTGTTTGCCTATTTCCTGCTCATTTACAGGTTTATTTTGCATAAATTTTTCCAGTTTCTGAATATCATCGTAACTGTAGAAAGTTATACACTTGCCTTCGCCACCATCTCTTCCGGCGCGTCCAGTTTCCTGATAATATCCTTCGAGACTTTTAGGAATATTATAATGTATGACAAATCGTACATCAGGTTTATCAATACCCATTCCAAAAGCAATTGTAGCAACAATTACATCAACATCTTCATTTAGAAACATATCCTGATTACGTGAACGTGTTGCCGAATCCATACCGGCATGATAAGCCAAGGCTTTAATGTCATTAACAACAAGCATTTCAGCCAATTCTTCAACCTTCTTGCGACTAAGACAATATATAATTCCAGATTTACCTGGGTTATTTTTTATATATCTAATAATTTCTTTAGATGCTTTAATTTTGGGTCTTACTTCGTAATAAAGATTGTGTCTTCGGAATGATGATTTAAAAACCTCAGCGTCAATCATGTCAAGGTTCTTCTGTATATCATGTTGCACTTTTGGAGTAGCTGTAGCCGTTAATGCCATAAGAGGGACTTTAATGCCAATTTCATTTACAATTGGGCGTATTCTCCTATATTCAGGCCTAAAATCGTGACCCCATTCACTTATACAATGTGCCTCATCAATAGCAAAGAAGGAAATTTTAAATTTCTTCATAAATTCGACATTCTCTTCTTTTGTTAAAGATTCGGGAGCAACATACAGCAATTTTGTCTTGCCACTCATTATATCTTCTTTTACTTGAGTGATCTCAGTTTTGTTTAAAGATGAGTTTAAGAAATGAGCAACACCATCTACGGTGCTAAATCCTCTCATCGAATCAACCTGATTTTTCATTAAAGCAATCAATGGAGATATTATAATTGCAGTTCCATCTAATAATAATGCAGGCAGTTGATAACACAGCGATTTTCCTCCTCCTGTAGGCATTAAAACAAACGTGTCATTGCCTTTTAGTAGGCTTAAAATTACTTCTTTCTGCAAGCCTTTAAAAGTGTCGAAACCGAAATACTTTTTTAATAACTCTACTATTTTTTGCTCTGTATTGTCCATCATTTAATTAATCAATCCTTTTTATTCAAAATTAGAATTATTTTTTAAATAAAGAAATGATTTTTAAAATTTATTATATAAAATCGTACTTTAAATTATAAGAAGATAAATCTATTTGAAATTATATACTAAATTAGCAAAAATTTTTGTAATGCAAGTTTTTAATAAAGAAAATATAATAAAAAGTGGAAAAGCGACTGTAAAAGCCGAATCTGATGCTATAAGTAAACTGATAGATTATATTGATGACAGCTTTGCTCTTGTTGTTCAAAAAATTTCAGAATCTAAGGGTAGAGTTATTTTGACTGGCATAGGAAAAAGTGCAAACATAGGGATGAAAATTGTTGCAAGTTTAAACTCAACAGGTACACCTGCAATATTTATGCATGCTGCCGATGCAATACATGGTGATCTTGGAATTGTGCAGAAAGACGATATTGTTATATGTATTTCGAAAAGTGGTAATACCCCAGAAATTAAGGTTCTTATTCCTTTGATTAAAAATAATGGAAATTTACTAGTTGCTATTGTTTCTGATATGGAGTCTTTTCTTGCAAAATCAGCTGATTTAGTATTAAGGGCAACAATCACTAGCGAAGCATGTTCTAATAATCTGGTTCCAACATCAAGCACTACAGCTCAATTGGTTATAGGAGACGCTATAATGGTAGCCTTATTAGAGGCTAAAGGATTTACTAAAGAAGATTTTGCAAAATTTCACCCAGGTGGGTCAATAGGAAAAAAGTTGTACCTTAAGGTTGAGGATATCTATATACTAAATGAATCTCCAGCGGTACATCCAGATGCTGATATTAAAAAAATAATTTCTGAAATTACAAGTAAAAGACTGGGGGCAACTGCTGTTGTTGATAAAGACGGTAATTTGCTTGGTATAATTACAGATGGTGATTTGCGAAGAATGCTTGAAAATTTTTCATCTGAATTTTTTGGTGTAACAGCCAAAGAAATTATGAATATTAGTCCCAAAACTGTCCAAAAAGATGAACTAGCTGTTAATGCATTATCCTTAATTAGAAAAAACAATATAACTCAGGTCGTCGTAACCGAAAACCGTAAATATCTTGGAATAGTTCATTTGCACGATTTGATGAGAGAAGGGATAGT
>JAQVEY010000427.1 GCA_028697515.1 Bacteroidales bacterium
TAATATTTTAGGTGCTGCATCGGCATTTATTTATTATCGACAGTATTCGTTTGCTGAAAGAACTTATTTGTCTGGAGAGAAGCTTACAAATTCGGATTTTAGTATGGAATTGGGCAATTTGTTTTACATTCAACGCGATTATGAACGAATGATGCAGTATTATCTTTTGCATTTAGATAAAAATCCGCAATCATTACAAACAATACAGTCTCGCTTACAGTATATTACTGCAAATGATATTGACGAGAGTTTAGATCCAATAATAGAATCTTTAATAATCCAAAAAATTCAAGAAGCCCCACAAAAGCAGATTTTCAATAAATTACTGATTTGGCAGTATTCTCAAACCGGAAGGTATAAACTTGCTCTGGACCAATTGATTGCTATGGATAAAAGATCCAGAGGAGGTGATTCAGATATATATGAATTTGGATTAATGTTATTTAACAATGGAGAATATGAGCTTGCGATGGAGTCTTTTGCTTATATTATTTCGAAAGGTAGAGAGAATTCCTATTACAATACGGCATATATAGAAAATTTGAATGTAATGTACACTAAAACCACAGCGAATTTACATCCAGATAAGGCCGAATTGATAAGTCTTGAGCAAAAACTGGATGAAGCTTTGGGAATTGTTTACCGAAAAGAATCGTATAAAATCATATTCGCATTAGTTAATATTAAAGCATTTTATCTAAATAAGTTCGATGAATCAATTGAGTTAATCACAAAATGCTTAAATGAGAAAAGATTTTTACCAGATCAGGAATTATTGCTAAAATTATTACTAGGTGATATCTATTTCTTAAATAATAATCCCTGGGATGCTATACTGACTTATGCACAGGTTGAGAAGGCCGCATTAGAAAGTCCTGTTGGCCACGAAGCTAGGTTTAAAAAAGCAAAACTCGCGTATTACACTGGTCAGTTTAAGTGGGCACAAGCTCAACTTGATGTTCTAAAATCGAGTACTTCAAAACTAATAGCCAATGACGCAATGGAATTAAGTATGTTTATTGCAGATAATTATAATTTGGACACCACAGAAACAACAATGCAAATATTTGCTCGTGCTGATTTTTACATTTTTTCGAAACAATATGACAAAGCTTTTTCTTCCTTAGATTCTATAGTCGAATTATATCCTTCTCATAGCCTAATGGATGATGTCTTATTCCGAAAAGCATTGATTTATGAAGCAGGAGGAGATTTAATAAAGGCCACAGATTTTTATAATCAGATTGTATCAACATATTATTACGATATTTTGGCTGACAACGCATTATTCAAGTATGGATTATTAAAGGAAAAGCTTAACGATAAACCATCCGCTCAAGAAGCCTATCTTAAACTAATCTCTGATTTTCCGGGTAGCATCTTTACTGTTGATGCCCGTAAAAATCTGAGAAAACTAACTGGTACACAATAATGGCAGGGCAAAATAAAGACAGAATTATTTTAGGTATTGACCCTGGTACAAACATCATGGGATACGGAGTTGTACATGAAAAGGGAAAACAGATTGAATGTGTTGGGTTTGGTATTGTTGATATGCATAAAATGGATGGTCATTTCAATAAACTAAAGCATATTTATGAACGTACATTGCAACTTATTGATGGTTTTAAACCTGACGAGCTTGCGATAGAGGCTCCATTTCAGGGTAAAAATGTTCAATCAATGTTAAAACTTGGTAGAGCTCAGGGAGCAGCAATTGCCGCAGCATTAACAAGAGAAATACCAATATTTGAATATGCTCCACGAAAAATAAAACTTGCCATAACTGGTTCTGGTGCAGCATCAAAAGAACAGGTCGCAGGAATGCTTCAAAAATTACTAAAACTCGAGGAATTACCAAAAAAACTTGATGCAACTGACGGACTTGCTGCGGCTATGTGCCACTTCTATCAGCGTACAAGCATAGTGTCAGATTCAAAATGCAAAGACTGGAAAGAATATATTGCTAAGAATAATGTCAAAATCCCAGGAAAAAGAAGTGGTAAAATTTAAAAATCCTAGGATGTAATTCCAAAGAAAATAATTACTTAGAAATCTCCCAACTATTCAGGGAAAGGAGGCGGAGTGTGAAGTTTTGTCTTACCTGTACATTTATTTATACATTTCCCATCTGTGCCTTTAATACATTCTTCCAAACAATTTATTTGTTTTATCGTTTGTTCTTGTTTAATAATTAGCAAGTCAATTTTCTGAGATTTTTCTTCATTGTCGGTGATTAATTCATTTATATTCTTCCAACTTACGCATTGAACCACTAAGTCGGAATAAACTTCACCAACCACTTTAGCTTGAGCGAACCAGTCGCCAGGTTTTGTTATTCCTTTTACTCCTGCCATTTGCTTAAACATTGGAGCCTCTTTTAGTTTGTCATAACTAACCCAGTCTGCAGCTTCGAAAACACTATTGACAAATAAAACAGCATCAAGTTTTGTTAAGACGTCTGAAGATGAACCATAAAATATTTTACTTCCAATAGTTTCGGCATCGTATCCAAGCAGTACCAACTCAACAATTTTCTCAACATCTTTAGGTTTAATATTTTGGGATGTAAGTTCTTTTGTTAACCAGCTACTCAAATTGGGGTCACCGCTTTTTAGTAAGTCTTCAAGTTTCTTGTATGGACCATCTCTGTATTCAGGATCGAGATTCGTCAATAAACTGTACTTCAAAAACATATTTGTAAAATATTCTTTAGATACATTTAAAGTGTTTTGATATGTTTTATCAA
>JAQVEY010000428.1 GCA_028697515.1 Bacteroidales bacterium
GTTTGCTAAACTATCCAGTACTATTTTATTCAAATCTTCAATAAGTTCTCCTGATTTTTTTGGTATCTGTAACAGTTTTCCAACCATAAGTTTAATTCCATCAAAATCTGGATTATGCACCATCAGTTCTTCTTTGGTAACATTATATTTTCTAGTTATTCCATAAACAGTTTCGCCCTTTTCAACTAAATGATAATAAAAGTTTACGGTATCTTTATCAGGTTCAGAAATCTTATCCTCAATTAGCTTTATCGGAAATTTAATTTCCTGTCCAATTTTCAATGCTTTATTTTTCTTTAAATCGCTATTTAACAAATAAAACTCCTCTTCTGTTATTTCATATTTTCTGCATAAAGAATATAAAGTATCTCCGGGTTTGACAATGTAAACAATATATTTCCCATCTGCAGTTACTTCTTCGATGACAGGAATCTTCAATGCCTGCCCCGTTTTAATTGTTTTATTTTTTATCTCAGGATTATTCAATATGATATCTTCTTCCGAAATTTTATAGGCTTTACAAATAGAATACAATGTCTGTCCTTCTATAACATTGTGTATATAATATTTCTTTCCATCAATTATTACTTTTTCTGTGGATATTTCGATGCCAGTTTGTCCTATTAGATAAACTCCAACAAAAATTAAGAATACAAACAGACCTATTTTTTTTCTCATCTTTATACTATTTCAGATTGACAAAATTATTAAAATTTGGACAAAAACAAATATTGTACCTTATAAATAAAATCAATACTGTTTATTACAATAAATCTTACCGGTTTTAAGTAATACCGGTAAGATTAGAATTAAAATAATAAATAATCAGCAATTACTTAATCGGAACATTTTTCATTGTTTCGATAATGTAATCCCAGAATTTCTGAACACTGGCTATATTTACTTTTTCATCTGGAGAATGCGGATATCTGATTGTTGGTCCAAAAGAAATCATATCCCAATTTGGATAAACTGAGCCTAAAATACCACATTCTAAGCCTGCATGGATTGCTTTAATTTCAGGAACTTTCCCGTATAATCCCTCGTAGGTTTTAAGCATAGTTTTCAAAATTGGAGAATTCATATTTGGTTTCCAACCAGGATATGCACCGTCAAAACTAACTTCAGCATTGATTAAATCGAAAACTGTTCCAATTTTATACATTGTACCAGCTTTAGCAGAATCTACAGAACTTCTAACCAAACAATTTACAGTAAATTCGCCATTTACACATTTAACAATTGCAAGATTATTACTAGTTTCAACCAAGCCAGGCATAGCAACACTCATTCTTTCGACTCCATGAGGACAAACAAAAACTGCTTTAATCATTTTGATTGCTGTATCGGGAGTAATAATTTTTGCCGGCATATTTGTTTTAACAGCCTGCAATTTCATATCAGGTTCTGTATCAGAGAATTCAGAACAGAATATCTTATCAAATATTTTTACTTCCTCTTCAAACTTTCTAGCCTCTGAATTCTTTACCAAAACGGTAGCAAATGTCTCACGAGGAATAGCGTTTCTCAAGCTACCACCTTGACATTCAGCCAACTTAAGGTCAAAATGATAAATACAATGATTTAAAAAGCGGAATAGAATCTTATTAGAATTTGCGCGTCCAATATTAATATCCATACCGCTATGACCACCTTTTAGTCCTGTTAGAGACAAATTAAATGCCTCATATCCAGAAGGAGAGTCAACATAATCATATTTCATATAAACGTTAACATCCACACCACCTGCACATCCAACATATAATTCGCCTTCATCTTCAGAATCAAGATTCATCAATATGTCACCTTTTAACACATTAGGTTGCAATGCGTTTGCACCTGTCATTCCGGTTTCTTCATCAATTGTAAACAATGCTTCTATAGGTCCGTGTACAAGGTCTTTTGCTTCTAGAACAGCCATTGCAGCAGCACAACCCATTCCGTTATCTGCGCCTAGTGTCGTGCCTTTAGCAGTAACCCAATCACCATCAATATAGGCTTCTATTGGATCTTTTTCAAAGTCATGGGCAGTGTCCGAATTTTTTTGAGGAACCATATCCAAATGCCCCTGAAAAATAATACCCATCCTGTTTTCCATTCCTTTAGTTGCAGGTTTGCGGATAATAACATTTCCTACCTTATCAACTATAGTTTCTAACCCAAGATCTTCACCGAATTTTTTCATAAATTCAATTATTTTTCCCTCTTTTTTTGATGGCCGAGGTATTTGAGTCAGTAAATAAAAGTTCTTCCAAACTTGTTTTGGATTTAAATTTGCAATTTCACTCATAGTATTTATATATTTAATTAATAATTTTAAAACCTTAAAATTATAAAAATTATGCTTATATATGTTAATTTTGCATCAAAATATATTATGTATGAAAAATTTCTTTCTTTTTTGTTCCATTATTTGTTTGTCATTTAACGGCTATACTCAAAATCCAATAACAAATGAAAGCCCAATAAAATGGATTAGCTTTGAAGAAGCTATACAAAAACAAAAAGAAGCACCGAAAACCATCCTAATAGATATGTACACCAGCTGGTGCGGATGGTGCAAGAAAATGGATGCCGAGACATTTAATAATAAAGATATAGCAAATTATATTAACACACATTTCTACCCGGTAAAATTCAATGCTGAAAGAACAGATACAATTGAATATAATGGAAAAACATATGTAAACAAAAATACAGGCAACCGGTCTTCGCATGAATTAGCTCAACTACTGTTAAATGGA
>JAQVEY010000429.1 GCA_028697515.1 Bacteroidales bacterium
TTTAAAGCTTATTCCTGGTCCTGTGCGAAAAAAATTAGTATTAATAACCAAAATCCTATAAAACAAATTAAATCCATTATAGGTTACGATTAGATTTTTGTAGTAATCAATACCTGCCGAATCCTGGCCTTGTGCAAGTGTAGTGAAATTGTTAAAATAAATATTACCTCCAAATTCACTAAAACGAGAATGTATTTTAAAACCAAATATATAACCGGGAATGTACATAGGCAGAGATAACTTATGCGAAGTGATTATATCATTTGTTTCGTGAAAAGTATTAAAATCATCTATAATTTGACCAAATGGCTGCATGTCTTTAAAATTTGACATCTGCATACCGCCACATAAATAATTTCTGTTCTGAGAATATGTTTCAGCACTCACTAATAAGAAAAATAGTATAATGATATGGGGTAAAATTCTTTTCAAAAATATATTATTTCGCTTTTTATCCAAATTTCGTTTCTTGTTACGTAAATACACTCAAAAAGTTTAAAAAATTACACTTTTTTTTTAAAATACTATTTTTCAGGTTTTGGTGGTAAATAATAAAACTCTGCATCTATTCCTTTCAGTTCAGGAACAGGATAAGTTATTGCCGATTTTGTCACTATTTCATTTCTTCTATCAATAGGTAGGATGTATGCCTCAGGCTCAAATACCAATCTGTACAGATTATACAAAAACATATAATCCATACCGGCATAATCCCTAACATCTTTAGCATTTCTATTTCCTGCATTATTTGGCCAATTAAGCCTAGACGACGAAGACCAAAAAGGATGATAGTCAATTCTGGTATAATCTGTTGATGGTCCGTTAAAAGGAGCAAATCCTAATAGTTCCTGATAATATTTTTTATCATTCTCGTAAAATTCAATTCCTGGAGCATAAACTTTTTTGTATTTTTCTGTATGTAAGAGATATAAAATCAAAGGATTATGTTCATAAGTCCAGCCGAGACGTTTGTCTCCCAATAAATACAATAAATCATAAGAACTTTCATCCCAATTAATATCAGAAATACTGGCAAGAGCTCTGAACATATAATCATCAATATTATCAGGGACAGGGAAACCACCGTGTTTCAGAAATTTTAAGTTCTTGAATAATAATGCTTTAAATAAGTAAGCATTTAATCCTTTTTCGGAGCCATCGGAATGATAAGATTGTTTTCCTGTAATAAAATTTCCAGCTTCAGCAATTCCATACGAATTCATCCAAACACCCATGTCTTCGCCATTGCCTTCAGCAACCAGATCGTTTGTAACAGGATTTGCAATATACCAATAACTTGACATTATACCACCGAATTTAGTTTTTGAAGGATGAGCTTTGCCTGTTGTTATTTTTAGAACAACCTCCTGTTCAGGATATTCATGAAAACATCTGCGAACCAATCTGTCTGTTAAGTCATCAACCCACCTGTCAAAAGATATAGTTTTTCCGTTTAAAATTCCTTTTGTCTTCAAATAATCAGGGATATAATCATTTATAAAATTCAATTCTATCTTACTGATATTTTCATCGTCCACAAGAGTTTTTACCAAGGCCAGCGATTGCAACAAATAGATTATATTATCCTGACTCATGCCTTCTTTTGCAATAACTCCTTTCTGAAAAACTGATAAATACCTGTTTGTACCATCACCTGTTTTGTTATGCCAACCATATTCAGATTTAAAATGCCTGAAGTATTGTCTCCAAAATCCAAGACTTACATCATCACGAATAAGAAATCCATTTATATCTTCGGGATATTTTATCAACTCATACTCAGTTTTGAACGATTCTGTTTTATGATGTTTTCGCAAAGTATATTCTGAGTACAAATCCAATCTTTCAAGTGCTAGCATAGTATAAACAAGCATTGATAAAGTTTCCTGATAATCCTGTCCATTGTTTTTTAGTAAGCGATATTCGGTTGATAATATTCCAAGCCAATGATTAAAATTGCTATTGCCGTCGCTCCAGCTTACCCAACGTGGATTTCCCAAACTGTCGAGAATTCTGTCAACAGCAGGAATATTAACACCGAATTGCTCAACTTCAGGACTTACAATTATCCATTCTTCGAGTAAACGATTTCTGTAATTGACATATTTATCCGATAGCTCTGAAGTATTTTGAGCAATAATAGAATTGCACGTAGATAATAAGAGAATTATGAAAATAATACTTCGATATATCATTAAAACAATTTTTCTTCAAAATAAATAAAAATTTACAATTGAATTGGGTTTTAACAGCAGATTGTTGAAATATTACTCTATTTCTAATTTAGAAATACATTATAAATCGTAGAAATCAAATTATCAGTAGTCTGTACAAATAATTCTTTAATTTTTTAGAGTTATATTTCCTACTTTTATTCCTAATAACATCCATACTAGTTGGTTCTATTGACGTTTAACCAAAATTTATTTATCAAATCTTACTTACTTTCTTGCTTGATCAATAAAGTAACAAAGAAATCAAAACAACCTTTAGCTCACGAGCTCCTATAAAATAAATAAAATTGCGAGTAAAACAACGCTACCCAACCCGCATCGAGCAATACAAAAGAATTGTATGTCGACCTAGTCTAAAACAAATGCCAACGCCTCATGCCAGTTGAAATATTTGTTTTAGACCCGACCGCAGGGAGCTCATGAACACCATTGAAAATAATTATTAGTGTGAATAAACGATATATCGGCTCGACACAATTCTATTTATATTGCTCTCACTG
>JAQVEY010000430.1 GCA_028697515.1 Bacteroidales bacterium
ATGTCCCCCCAATGTTCACAGTCATTTCGAGCGCAGTGAGAAATCTGTTTGAATTGCTCCCAATTTTTCACAGTTCTCCTACATCATTGGTAGCGCAGTGAGAAATCTGTTTGAATTACTCCCAATCTTTCTCAGTCTTCCTACGTCATTGGTAGCGCAGTGAGAAATCAGTTTCAATTACCCCCAATTTTTCTCAGTTCTCCTACGTCATAGGTAAGACAGCGAGAAATCTGTTAGCAATACACTCCCGGTTTTATTTCTATTCTACACTTTTTTAAAGATCTGTTTAATTCTGCAGAACGATTATCTGTAAGTTGATTAAGTAAATTATAAAATCTCTCGCTGTGGTTTTTGTGAACAATATGACAAAGTTCGTGTAATATCACATAATCAATTAAATATTCGGGCAAAAGCATAAGCCTTGCGGAAAGTATAATGTCATTTCTGGAATTACATGAACCAAGCCTTGTGCCGGCAGTGCCAATTTTAACAGAATGATATTTTAATCCGCTTTGGTTTGATAAAATCTCTAAACGTGTTGGTAGATATTTTTTACCTTCTGATTGTAAACATTTTAAAATAAAATGTTTAATAAAATCTTGTATTTTTTTATTCGTAAAGTCAGTAGTTTCGGGATTGTAGTAGATATTTATATTGCCCGATTCTAGTTTTGCCGAAATGTTTGATTTTTGATAAATGATAAATCCTAATTCAAGACTACGAGTAATAAATTTTTCTCCGGGTAAAAAAAGAATTTCTGTTTTCTTCTGTGACAATTTTCTGAGTTTTTCATGCAACCAGTCAAGATTTTTGAACACAAAAGATTCTCCATCTCTGTAACTTACCATATAAGGAATTGTAACAAGAACTCCCTTTTCAGGATGAATTCTTAATTTTATTCGTGTTGCATTAGACTTTTTTGTTATCAGAATAGGGCCAATGCCCTCTACAGAAATGGTTTTCTGCATTATTTGCGTGGAAGTTTACTTAAACGATCAAAACAATTATCAGCTGTTTCAAAAATTTCTTTAACCATCTGAGTATATTCCTTCTTAACTTCTTTTGATTCTTTTTTAGAAGTAGGTTTGTTTATTTTGCTAAATAATTCGTCGCGTTTTGCAATTATATCATTTATGATTTCCGCTAGTTCTTTTTCATTTTTTACCGGATTAAAATCCATATGTATTAGACAGTCAGATACTACCTCTTCAGTTAACCAATTGATGTCTTTTTTCAAATTTCGCCTATTTGCCATAATATTTTTTCTGCAAAAATAGTATTTTTTAAATTAGTTTTGTAATTTTGTCATAATTCTACTATTTATTAACTAATTATTATAACTATGAAAAATTTAATTTTTACAACTGTCGTTATCTGTTTATTCCTTGTTTCTTGTGGCTCTGCAAAGAAAAAATTAACAGATTTGGTGAAAACAGAAACTACAGAAACTGCTTTGGAATATAACGATGATTTGATTGCAATTCAGTCTGAAGTTGATAATTCGATTGTTGATTTACTTAGTGTTATTGATGGTTCTGACCCTGTGGAAATGGAAGATGCACGCAGTAACACTTTAGATATCATTGAGGATGCAATAAAAGAAGTCGAGGATATGCGTGATTTTGATGGGAAGGATGATTTTAAAGAGGCAATGATTGACTTACTTAAAATGTATGAAGATATCGTAAAAAATGAACTTACCGACATTATTGATTTGGTCGGTTACACTGAAGAATTGACAGATGATGATTGGCTAAAATACGAAGAACTCTATGACAGTGCTTTAGCTAAATACGATGAAGCATTTGTTGATTTTGACTCGTTTCAGGCTGATTTTGCTGACAAATGGGATTTCACCGTTAATAGAGATTAATGAAAAATAATATAAAGCCTCGATTTTGTCGGGGCTTTATATTATTATCTTATCTGGAATCGAAAGTTTCTTAAATAGTTCTTTTTAATAACATATACTAAATTAAAACCATGAAAAGAAAAATAAAAAACATAGCCGTTTTAATGCTGTTCATTATTTTATCTGTAAGTGTCTTAAATGCACAAGATACAAATTCGGCATTAAAGTATAATGATGAAATGATTGAAATACAAACTTCGGTGGATGATGCTCTTGGACAATTTGTTACGGCTCTTGATGCTTTCGACAATGAACTTATGAAAAAAGAGAAAGCGAATGCATTGAAAGTAATTAAGAAAGCCAATAAGGACATTTCTTCAATGGAAAAATTTGATGGTAGCAACGACTATAAGAAAGAAATGAAAACTTTCATGAAGATGTACAAGGAAATCACTGAAAATGAGCTTACTAAGATTATGTATTTAATAATAGAAAAAGCAGGCGATTTGACAGAAAGTGATTGGGATGCTTATGACGCTTTTTTTGAAAGTGCATTAGTAAAATATGATAATGCATTTAATCGCTTTAACGAATTTCAATACAATTTCGCTTCAAAGTGGGGCTTCACTATTGGCAGCTATGAAGAAGAATATTAATATTAGGATGGAATAAGACACTATCGCTTTGTTCTTCTGTTCGTTTGTTCGTCTGTTCGTTTGTTCGATTGTCCCGAGCCATAGGCTCGTGCCCCGTAAACGAGGGTTTAGAAAGATCCTCGTTAAAACAAGAAATTGCTATGCATGCTTTTTTAACGAGTCTGCTATTTAAGAAATTGAAATTATATTATCAATAAATGCAATTTCTGATTTAACGGGATTCT
>JAQVEY010000034.1 GCA_028697515.1 Bacteroidales bacterium
TGAAAAGAAAAATGATAAGGATATCTTTAGTGTCATATTCTAATACTTTGCCGTTTAAAGCAGCCCTTGAATCATCTGAATTTATTAGAAAAAATGCGATATTAAAAGAGAGTTATCCGGCGCTTTGCGCAAGTGACCTTAAAAATAATCTTGCAGATATTTCATTGGTTCCCGTGGGAGCTTTAAATATGTTAGACAATTACAATATTATTACCGACTTTTGTATTGCTGCCAATAGAAAAGTTGAATCTGTTTTGTTATTATCACAGAAACCGAAATCTGAAATTAAGTATGTTTTACTCGACTATCAATCAAAAACATCAGTTAAACTAATTAAAATTATTGCGAATAAATTTTGGAAATATAATTTTGAATTTATCGAAGCAAAACCGGGATTTGAAAATAATATATCAAAAGACTGCGCAGCAGTAATAATTGGTGATAGGGCATTAGAGTTGCGAAATGCATTTCCTTATGTATATGACTTGGCTGAAGTTTGGTATAATTACACAGGCTTGTCCTCAGTTTTTGCAGTTTGGGTTGCGAAGAATGGAATATGTCCTGAATTTATTTCAGAATTTAATAATGTGTTATCTTTAGGCAATAGTAACAAAAAAGAAATTGCTGGTCAATTTGCTAGTAATTATATGGGATTTGATCTTGAAAACTATCTCGTAAATTGTATCGATTATTATTTCGATGAAGAAAAGAAAATTAGCATGAATAAATTTTTGCAATTAGCTCAAGAAATTTAAAATTATTGGTTTGAAATTTTTAGAATACTAAAAAAACACTATTTTAGCAATCTTAAAATTTGAATTAGATGAAAATATTTTTTTTAACACTGTTGTTCTTTTTTTCTGCTTTATTTCTTTTTTCACAGAATGAGTTGAATCCTTCTGACTGGAAAATGACCCAAGCGAAGTTGCTTTATGAGGATAATAAATTTCAAGATGCTTTAGATATTTATTTAGAACTATATAAAGAATACCCTGTCGATGCATTTCTTAACTACAGAATATCATTATGTTACTATAAGGTAGGTGAATATGACAATTCGGGAGCCTATTGCAAAATTGCATTAGATAATTGTAAAGATGCTAATATAGAGAAGGACATAGTTTATTTGAAAGCTTGTATATATCATAAACAAGAAAATTTTAGTGAAGCGAAAGAATATCTGAATAAGATATTGATGGGTACTTCATCAGTTGATAGTAATGATATAAAGATCTTCATGAAGCAAATAAATCTGGCAGAAGAACATTACAAATCTCCCGTTGATTGTAAATTGACAGCTATCGATGTTGAGTCAGAAGTGAATTCTGAATTTAATGAAATATTTCCTGTGTGCTCGAGAAGAGAAAATAAACTATATTTTACTTCTGACAGGCAAATATCAGATAATCAAGATAGGAATGCGATTACGAATAATTTTCCATTTTCTATTTTTGAATCAAAGATATCAAGTGCAAATAAACTAGAAATACCTGTTTTAGTTGATGAAACTTTTGCTTCAGGTAAAAATTATGTTTTAGGTTCTGTTTCGGCAGCAGACAAGTTATATTTTCTTTTTAAAGAAACTCCTGAAGAAAAAGATGGCGGTGATTTGTATATTGATTCATTAGATACAGACGAAGATTTTACGGATCCTGTAAAAATAGAGAGCGAGTTAAATACTAAATTTCTTGAATATTCTCCTAGTTATGATTTTATCAATACTAGATTGTATTTTGTATCAAACCATAAAGATCTCAATAAAACGAAATCGAGCATTTTTGTTTCCGAACTATTTAAAAACTATTTTCCTGAGCCAGACATAATAAAGAAGATTAGTTATGATACTGACCAATCTTTTGTTTATGTGCACCCGGGAGGCGACTTTATGGTATTTGCTATGGACGGTGAAAATTCGATGGGGGGCTACGATTTGTTTATTTGTTATAATGATACTGATAAATGGTCAGAGCCGATAAATATGGGTTATCCCATAAATACAAGTTCTGATGAAATGCAGTTCAGTTTGTCGTCTGATGGGAAGACAGCATACATTTCTTCAAATAGATTGGGCGGTTATGGTGGTTTTGATATTTACACTTTTGATTTTAATTCTGTTATCAATAAAGAATCAGAATATTGTCTTGAAGTAATGGCTATTTATGGTCAAATAACTGATGAATCAGGCGAGGCAATACAAACTGATATGATAATAACAGATGCTGCAAATTCCAAAATTGAGTATAAAGTGTCAAGCGATATAAATGGATATTATTCATTCGGACTTAAAAAAGAAAGTAAATATAATTTAGAAATAAAGAATAAAGCATACGAGGCATTTTCGGAGGAGATAGATTTGACACAAAACATATTGGGAAATTCGCATGAAAAAGATATTGAATTGGTAATTAAACAATGAAATGGCTTATAAAGTAAGAAAGTTTATAACTGCGGATTATGATGCAGTACTAAATGTTTGGAAACAAACTGATATGGGTGGTGCTCATAGGGGTGATGATTTACAAGTGATTCAGAATACTTTGAAAGCTGGTGGTGAGTTATTTGTTTTAATTGATAAACAAACACAGAAAATAGTTGGTACATCATGGATAACCAATGATAGCAGACGTTTATACCTTCATCACTTTGGTATTTTGCCTGAATATCAAAGTAAAGGGCTTGCAAATATTCTGATGGATGAGTCAATGAAGTATGCTCGCGATTTAAAATTGCAGATTAAACTGGAAGTTCACAAAAATAATGAAATAGCAAGAAATCTTTATATTAAATATGGTTTTAAATATCTGGGTGATTATGAAGTTTTTATTGTAAGGGATATCTAATAATAAATTGTTTTAAGAAAAAAGTCATTGTTCATATTTTACTGCATCTAATAAATAAATAATAGTAATTTGAACCATCATATTCTCAGGCTTGCAATTCCCAATGTAATAAGTAATATTACTATACCTATTGTAGGAATAATTGATATTGCTTTGGTTGGTAGATTAGGTTCTTCTGCATATATAGGGGGAGTTGGGTTTGGAACTATGGTATTTATATTAGTTTATACAGGCTTGGCATTTTTAAGAATGGGTACAACAGGATTAACTGCTCAGGCTTATGGAGCTTCTGATTTTCGTGAATCGGCATCTGTTTTATTGCGTGCTTTATTTCTTTCTGTTTTGGCAGGGGTTATACTAATTGCTTTGCAGGTGCCAATAGGTAAGTTGCTTATAACAAAACTCAATGGATCAGAAGAAGCCTTGGGGTATGCTTTGGAATATTTTAATACTAGAATTTATGCTGCTCCCGCAACACTAGGAGTATTCGTATTTATTGGATGGTTTATCGGAATGCAAAATGCGAAAATTCCAATGATAATAACTTTTATTATCAGCATTTCAAATGCAATATTAAGTAGTATTTTTATTTTGGTATATGATATGAAAATTAGTGGAGTAGCATTGGGTACAGTTATTTCACAATATATCGGTTTGATTTTTTGCCTGTTGTTTTATTTTAGAAAATTTAAACGTATCACATATTTCTTTAAGCTTAAATCCGTTTTGAATTTTATAGCTATTAAAAGATTTATGAGCGTAAGCCGTGATATATTTATAAGATCATTATTGTTAACAGGAAGTTTTTTCCTTTTTAATGCTGTTTCGGCATCTTTGGGAAACAATGTTCTTGCTATCAATTCAGTTATGTTACAGTTTTTATGGTTTTTTGCTCACGTTATTGATGGGTTTTCTTATGCTGGAGGTACACTTGCTGGAAGATATAAGGGAGCAAAAAACCAAATATTATTAAATACATCTGTAAAAAAGTCTTATTTATTTGCATTTTATATTTCGATAGGCTTCACTGTTTTATATATGTTGCTAACAAAACCCTTGTTTGGTATATTAACTGATAATACCGAGGTAATAAAAATGTCACAAAACTTTGCACCCTGGGTCTGGATATTGCCTTTGGTCAGTTTTACTGCATTTATTTACGATGGAATATATATTGGTGTAACAGCAACTGCTACATTAAGAAATGTGATGATGGTCATAATATTATGTTTATTTATTCCATTGCTGTTTATTCTTAAGCATTATGGCGAAAATCATGGAATGTGGCTTGCCCTGATTGTTATGTTAATAGGGAGGGGGGTAGGACTTAAATTGTTTTTAAAGAAATCACTTAAGATTTAGAAAATATTCTTATTAAGGGCAGCCTAGGTTTAAAAATGAATCGCCCCAATCTTGATCTCCATCCATAATTTCTGGGCAGTCTTCCGAAAATGAATAAACTTTTCCGTATTTTATGTCTTCTATCATCAGTAAATGAGATGCATTAACTTCGCTATTGCCTAATGATAAATGAACTAGATGAATGACATTGCATAATAACTTATTGGCAATCAAATATCCGCTTCCAACATTGTATAAATATGCATAGTTGCTTCTTCCTTCAAGTATGTAATCTCCTGTTGATGCATGACATCGGAAAAATAGGCTATCTCCTGCAAGTGTAAGATTTGAAGTCATTATTCCAGCCCAGTTTTGAATTGACAAATTATTAAAAAATAATGTGTCAAGAGTTTTTATATCACAAGTTTCATAAATATTTATTTCTTTTATTGCGGGGCAGCTTATGATTATTTTAGGTTTAACTCTTTTTCTTAACCAGTCTGCGCCGTTGTTATCTTCTATAATCAATTCCCTGCCACTTATTTCGTGGCTGATGTATGGAATAAGATTTTTTCCACAAGTAATAGTTATTGCATAGGCTGTACTGTTTTCAAAAATAACTTCAAAATCACTGCGAATGGTTACTTTATTGAAAATATCAAGGTCATATTTTTCAGTTTTTTCTTCTCCGGCAGACTTAAAGCATCTGTTCTGGTCTGTGTCACAAGAACTTAATATTAGTATTGTAAAAAAAAACAGAAAAAGAACCCTCATATCATTAAAACAAATATTTTTGCTAAGATAATATTAATATTTTTGTTGATGTCGAAAAAGAAAAAAGTATTCCTAATAATTTTGATAATTATTGTCGTAATTTCTATAGTTGGTTTTGTTTTTGGAAATAAATATTACGGATACATTTTCAGGTCTAATGTTAAGTTGGAAACTAGTCCAGCATATTTGTATATCCCAAATGGTTCGGATTATGAGGATGTTTTGAGAATTCTTGATAGTACGGGTTATGTTGTTGATATTGAATCGTTTAAATTTGTTGCTGAACGCAAGAATTATCAGTCGAAGGTTCTCGCTGGGCGATATGAAATTTTTGACGGAATGTCAAATAATGAGTTAGTAAATTTGTTAAGGAGTGGAAAGCAGTCACCAGTTAAGTTGACATTTATTTCTGTAAGAAGTTTAGATATTTTGGCAGGTAAGGTTTCTGTTTTTATTGAAGCAGATTCTGTTGAAATAGTAGAGTTGTTACACAACCCTGCAACAATAGAAAAATATGGATTCAGTAGTCAAACATTTATGGCTATGTTTATTCCTAACACTTATGAGTTTTATTGGAATACTTCAGCAGAAAAATTTGTTGAACGAATGGCAGAAGAATTTAAAAAGTTTTGGACGGATGAACGTTTAGAAAAAGCCTCAAATATTGGTATAACACAAACCGAAGTAAGTATTCTTGCATCAATTATTGAGCAGGAAACACAAAAGAATGATGAAAAACCAAGATTAGCAGGTGTTTATATTAATCGTTTGAATAAGGGAATGTTGTTGCAGGCTTGTCCTACAGTAATTTATGCCATGGGTGACTTTTCGATACAGAGAGTCCTTAATAGACATTTAACATACGATTCCCCTTATAATACATATATTCATCAAGGTTTGCCTCCAGGTCCAATCTGTATTCCATCTGTTTCATCGATTGATGCTGTTTTAAATTACGAAAAACATAATTATATGTTCTTTTGTGCAAAAGATGATTTTTCGGGTTATCATGTTTTTTCTGTAACCAATGCACAACATGAAGCAAATTCGAGGAAGTATCATCAGGCTTTACAAAAAGCAGGTATAAGATAAAAAAATCCCGCCGAAGCAGGATTTTTATAATGTTAGAAAGGAAGGTCATCACCTGGATCATCCTCTAAATCGAAAGGAATATCTTTTTCTGAAACAGGAGGCAATTCATTGATAATATTTGAGCTACCACCAGATGAGTTTAGTTCAATTTTCCAGCACTTTAGATCATTATACCAATTATTATTATACTCGCGGCTTTCAACATCAAAGTAAACTTTGATAATGTCCGATTCAGTAAAAGAATTTAGTTCAACTTTGTCGCCCCATGTTGTGAAACACACCTTTTTAGGATAATCAGCCTGAGTTTCAATAACGAAACTTTGTTTTTTCCAAGGACCGTTTTTACCTTCTCCGGTAACAGGAGCAAGTTTCTGAATAAGTTTACCTATAATTTCCATAGAAATAAATTTAAGATTGTTTAAGACTAGCGTGAGCAGCTGATAATCTGGCAATTGGCACTCTGAATGGTGAACATGAAACATAGTTCAAGCCCATCTTGTTACAGAATTCTACTGAAGCTGGGTCACCACCTTGTTCGCCACAAATACCTATTTTTAGATTATTTTTCGAACTACGACCTTTAACAACAGCCATTTCGATTAGTTGGCCAACACCTTCCTGATCAATAGTCTGGAAAGGATCTGCAGGCATAACTTTTTTATCGAGATAATCTTGCATAAAACCGCTGATGTCATCACGGCTGAATCCAAATGTCATTTGGGTAAGGTCATTAGTTCCGAACGAAAAGAATTCTGCTGTTTTTGCCATTTTATCGGCAAGTAAGCAAGCTCTTGGAATTTCAATCATAGTACCATAAAGACATTTTATTTCCGGCAATGCGAATTTTATTTCTGTTTCTTTTTTTACCTTGTCGAAAATTACTTTAGAAATATTAAGTTCATTGACATCGCAGGTAACAGGAACCATAATTTCTGGCAACGGATTTTTTCCTTCTTTCATAAGTTCGGCAGAAGCTTCGAATAATGCACGGAATTGCATTTCGGTTATTTCGGGATATGTAATACCAAGACGCACACCACGATGTCCCATCATAGGATTAGTTTCGTGTAGTTTATCTACTCTTTTTGCAACTTCTTCAACGCTAATACCGATAACTTTTGCAATTTCTGCTTGTTTTTCGTGAGTGTGAGGAGCAAACTCATGAAGTGGAGGGTCGAGTAACCTGAAAGTTACTGGTAGTCCATTCATTACAGCCATTGTTCCTTTCATATCACGTTTAACAAATGGGAAAAGTTCGTTTATGGCAGCAGTTCTCTCTTTTTCTGTAGAGGCAAGTATCATTTTGCGTAGAATAAACAAAGGCTCGTCAGCTCCTTTACCGTAGAACATATGTTCAGTTCTAAAAAGACCAATACCTTCAGCGCCAAAATCACGAGCAATCTGAGCATCTTCTGGAGTGTCAGCATTTGTACGTACACCCATTTTACGGAATTTGTCAGCCATTGTCATAAATTGTTGGAAACGTGGATTCTCTGTAGCGTCCATTAAATCAAGAGCTACATTATAAACATTACCTTTTGTTCCGTTCAATGTTATAATATCCCCTTCTTTAATTATCAATCCTGTCCCTTTAATAACAGCAGTTTTCTTTTCTTCACTTACATCCATTGAACCTGCACCAACGATACAACATTTTCCCCATCCGCGTGCAACTAAAGCCGCATGTGATGTCATGCCTCCCAAGGCCGTAAGAATCCCATCTGCAACACGCATACCTTCTACATCTTCGGGATTAGTTTCTTTACGTACTAAAATTACTTTTTCGCCTCTACGTGACCAAGCAACAGCATCATCAGCAGAAAAAACAACTTTTCCCACAGCAGCACCAGGTCCTGCAGGTAAGCCTTTAACTATTGGTGTATGTTTAGCTTCTATGCTTGGATTTGCAATAGGATGTAACAATTCATCTAACTGTGCAGGGTCTAGACGTAAAACAGCAGTTTTTTCATCTATTCTTCCTTCTTTTAACATATCCATTGCCATATTTAGGGCTGCTGTTCCTGTTCTTTTCCCAACACGACATTGAAGCATATACAATTTGCCTTCCTGAACAGTAAATTCAATATCAAGCATATCTTTATAAGTATCTTCTAGAGTTGTACGAATGTCACACAGTTCTTTGTAAATAGCCGGATACTGTTCCTGCATTGACATAAGATGATTATTCTGTTCGTTTTTGGTATCATTGTTAAGTGGACTTGGTGTGCGAATACCTGCAACTACATCTTCACCCTGAGCATTAATTAGCCATTCACCATAGAATAAGTTGTCACCTGTTGCTGGATTTCTAGTAAAAGCAACGCCTGTTGCTGAAGAATCACCCATATTACCAAAAACCATAGCTTGAACATTTACGGCAGTACCCCAATCGTCAGGAATACTTTCGATACGACGATATGAAATTGCTTTTTTTCCATTCCAACTTTTAAATACTGCTTTAATACCACCTATTAATTGAGCTTTAGGATCATCAGGGAAATCTGTTCCTAAAACAAGTTTTATTTTTTTCTTGAATTCTTCTGATAAGTATTTGAGATCGTCTGTACTTAAATCGGTATCTGATTTTAGGCCTTTTGAGTGTTTATACTCTTCTAGCATTTCGTCCAATTGACGGCGAATATTTTTGTCTAATCCTTCAGCTTTGTCCATTACAACATCAGCATACATCATAATTAAACGTCTATAGGAGTCATAAACAAATCTAGGATTATTTGTTTTTTTAACTAGTCCAGGAAGTGTTGCTGAACTTAAACCAATATTCAAGACTGTGTCCATCATTCCTGGCATAGAACTGCGAGCACCAGAGCGACATGAAACAAGAAGAGGGTTTTCTATATCGCCATATTTCATACCCATGATATCTTCTATGTTCTTCATAGCAGCCCAAACATCTTCCATTAAACCATCTGGAAGTTCACAATTGTTCTCGTAATATTCAGTGCACGTGTCAGTCGTTATTGTAAGACCTGCAGGAACAGGTAAGCCTAACAAACACATTTCAGCAAGATTTGCACCTTTACCACCAAGCAAATTTTTCATTTTGCTGTCACCTTCAGCTTTTTTGTTACCGAAAGTATAAACTCTTTTTACTTTTGTCATTTTATTTTGTAATTTATTGATTATTAGAATTTTATAATAATTAAGTTTTATTTTTAATGTACAAAAATACTGAAAAAATATGTTTTACGAAAGTTTTTATAATCTTTTAATTAAGATTTTTATTAAATAAATATTTAGGATACTGTGTGTAAAGAGAAAAAAAAATCAGCTTAATTTAAGCTGATTTTCAATTATATAAAATACTTTTTAATTTTAATAAGCAAATCCACCAAGTTTTACAATATCCGTTCTAGGATTTACACACATAATTGGAATTTTCTTTGATAATTCGATATTTCTGGCACGTTTTATCTCAAGAATAGATTTTTTGTATTTATCGGTCATAAATAATACTACGTCAGGTTCAATTTTATCCATAGCATCATAAAGATTGTCGGCAAAATTTGTTTCACAAACTGCTTTGACTTCAAAATCTATAGCATCTTTTTCGAAGATTGAAGTTGCAAACATTATATTTGCGTTTATTTCAGCCTTTCTTGCAGCATCATTGACTTCGGGATAAATAATATAAACTTTACTTTCGAATAAATTGTTTAGATACTTAACCCATAAGAATTTGGCTCTTGATTTTTTATCATCATCAATTGGCACGCAAATTTTGTCGTAAGAACCGAAATTTATTGGACGTTGTACAAGAATAAAAGGTATTTTGACAAATTTCTTAATTACTTTCATAGCTTTTTTAATTGTCTTAATACCATGTGTTCCCATCACAGCCAAATACGCATTTGCTTCAATGCCGTAATTGTAAATTGTTTCGAATAAATTACCTGCTTTTACAACAGCTTCAACTTTATAATTATGTTCCTTTGAATAATTAGCAGCAATTTTCTTTAATTCCTCATCCCATTCTTCAACTTCTTTCTCGCTCGAAACTACATATAATAAATGTATTGGGAGGGATGTTATTCTTGCTAACTCATAAGCATGATCAAGAGCAAAGTTAGCTTCGTTGCTGAAATCAAATGGTACTAAAATACACTTTTCCATAAATCAATTTTTGGTTATCAATAATTCAAATTTGAATAAATATTTTTTTAATCAATCAATAAAATATACTTACTTAATTTTAAAACAAAAATAAATAAAAAAAGTTTATTTTTGAAAAAAAAAGTAAATAAATAAAATAAAGGTTTATGAAATTTGATTTAATCGTTTTGGGAAGTGGACCGGGAGGTTATGTGGCAGCTATACGGGCATCACAGTTGGGGATGAATGTTGCAGTTGTCGAAAAAGCAGAATTGGGTGGAATTTGTTTAAATTGGGGTTGTATTCCTACAAAAGCATTGCTTAAATCAGCACAGGTTTACAATTATTTTAAACATTGCGAAGATTATGGAATTACAAATGAGGGTAATGCAAAACCAGATTTTAATAAAGTTGTTGCTAGAAGTAGAGAAATTGCTTCAAATATGAGTAAAGGAATTGAATATTTATTCAAAAAAAACAAAATCCCTGTTTATAAAGGATTTGGTAAATTGATTTCAAAAGATAAGATATTAGTTACAAAAGATGATGCTAGTGTGGAGGAGCTTATATCTAATCATATTATTTTGGCAACTGGAGCACGTTCAAAACAAATGCAAGGATTTGAACAAAATGGGAAAAATATAATTGGATATCGCGAAGCCCTAAGCCTTGACCATTTACCGGAGTCAATGGTTGTGATTGGTTCGGGGGCAATAGGTACAGAGCTAGCTTATTTTTACAGTTCGATGGGTACTGATGTTACACTAATCGAATTTCTGTCTGATATTGTTCCGCTTGAAGATGAGGAAGTTTCGAAACAGCTGGCAAGGTCTTTTAAAAAAGCGGGAATAAAAGTTATGACAGGAACTGCAGTCAAAAATGTTGAATTAAGAGATGGGAAATGTAGTGTTAAATACGAAGATAAAAAAGGGGAATCTCAATTAGAATGTGAAGTGGTTTTGTCAGCTGCGGGAGTTACAACAAATATAGAAAATATTGGACTTGAAGAATTAGGAATAAAAGTAGAAAAATCAAAGATTATTGTCGATGAATACTACAGAACAAATATTTCAGGAATTTATGCAATTGGAGATATTGTTCCCGGTCAGGCTCTTGCTCATGTTGCATCGGCAGAAGCAATTTGCTGTGTAGAGAAAATAGCTGGTTTAAATCCTCAACTTATTGATTATAATAATATTCCTTCCTGTGTTTATTGTACCCCTGAGATTGCTTCTGTAGGAATGACTGAACAGAAACTAAAGGAGAAAGGAATTGAATACAAAATCGGCAAATTTCCGTTTATGGCTTCAGGAAAAGCTGCTGCTGCCGGAAATAAGGATGGTTTTGTTAAGCTGTTGTTTGACTCTAAGTCTGATGAGCTGCTTGGTGCACATATTATTGGTGATAATATTTCTGAAATGATTGCTTCAATGGTTGTGTTGACGAAACTAAAAGGAAAGGCAAAAGACCTTATAAAGTCTATACATCCGCATCCGAGTATGTCAGA
>JAQVEY010000035.1 GCA_028697515.1 Bacteroidales bacterium
ATGCTATAAATTCTTCAGGATTTGAGTTATAAGTCATTGGTTCAATTAAGACTTTTCCATCAGGACTCATTAAGACATAAAACGGTTGAGTATTTGTGTTAAAATTAACAATCTGAATATCAGCATTTGCCTCACCCAGCTTTTTCTTTAATTTGCCATCATTCGAAGAAGTAAACCATTTCTCCTCAGGTAACATAACCGATTTTTCATCAACATACAAAGCAGTCATTATCACTTTATTATTGAAATAATCATTTATAATCGGATCTGACCAAATTTCAGCCTGCATTTTTTTACAATTAGAGCACGAATGTCCAGTGAAATATAACAATACAGGTTTATTTTGAGATTTTGCACATTCAATTGCCTGCTCGTGATTAAAGTAACCGTTTACATTATAAGCCATGTGCATAGATTCAGAATAATCAGGGGTTTCGCATAAATAGCTATCAGTACCACTTATTTCTGACTTGCTAAGTAAATCAAACTTCTGAGCTGTTTTAGGAGGTAACATTCCTGCAATTGGAGAAAGATTTGCACCAAAAAGTCCTGGGAACAAATAAAGTGCAATTACAAACGAAACCATCGCAAATAACAATCTAAAAAAGCCTATGTGCTGTACATCTGAATCATGCGAGAATTTTATTTTACCCAATAAATAAATACCCATTAGAATAAATATAACAATCCAAATAACCAGATACATATCTCTGCTTAATATACCTAAATGGTAGTTCTGATCAATATTTGAGAAATATTTTAGAGAGAATGCCAAGATAATAAATCCCATAACAACTTTTACAGCATTTAGCCAGCCCCCTGACTTAGGCAACTTTTTCATCATACCCGGAGCAATTGCCAACAAAGTAAACGGAAGGGCAAATCCCAAGCCGAAACCGAACATTCCCACAGCTGGTTCGAGGACGTTGCCACTTGCCGCTTTTACCAACAAAGCGCCAATTATTGGGCCGGTGCAACTAAAACTTACAATAACTGTTGTTAATGCCATAAAAAATGCAGCAATCATACCTCCTTTATCCACTTGGGCATCTGCTTTATTAGCAAGGCCTGAAGGAAGGACAAACTCGAATAATCCAAACAAAGAAGCAGCAAAAACGAGAAATAATAAGAAGAAAATTAGATTTGGTATCCAATGAGTACTCAAAACTGTTGTAAAATCAGCACCTGCACTTGTTAAAGAAACAACCACACCAACGATAGTGTAAAGCAAAGTTATCGAAATTCCAAAAATCATTGCTTTAAAAATATTCTTTGATTTTTTTTCTGATTTATTCATAAAGAAACTCACTGTCATTGGTATCATTGGGAATACACAGGGGGTTAATATGCCAAGTATTCCAAATAAAAGGGATAAAAAGAAGAACGACCATAAAGAATTTTCATCTTTTTCGGTATTGCTAAAACTATTCTCAGTAACAATTATAGGAGTCTTTGCTCCAGAATCATTATTTGAAGCATTATCGATTTCTGCTCCTCCATTAATTTCAAAAATCAAATCCGCATTTAATGGAACACATGCTCCATCTTCAAAACAAGCCTGTCCGCTAAGTGTTCCTGTTATATTAAAACCTTTATCATTAAGAACTTCTATTTTCTGTGTGAATTTTGCTGATTTATTAAAATATTTCACATTAACCAAAAAAACATCATCATATTCCTCATGAGGTTGAGGGGACTCAACGACACTATCAATAAGTTTAAAGTCATTTGTTTCTTCAAATGAAAAATACAATGGCATTGGACCACCAAAATCAAAATATTGTGAATATAAATGCCATTTATCCTCAATTTCAGCCTCTATTATTAAATTATAAAAAGAATCATCAACTTTTTCGGTAGAAAACTTAAACTTGACAGGTTCTTCAACTTGGGCTAACAATTTAGTATTGCTAAACAAAGAAATCAACAAAACAGTTGATATCAGAAACATTTTAATTGTTTTCATATATTAAAATTTTGAATTATCAGTATATTAATTCCTCATCATTGCTATCAAAGAAATGATACTCCATATAAGTATATGACATCATTGGTACCACCTTAATTTTACAATTATGAGTTTTCTGCCATGATTTCCTTACAGACTTAAAAACTCCATCGTTTAGATATGCTGATACAAATGGATGAGTTTTAATTATTACTCTACTTAGTTGTTTCTTTTTAATAGTAAATTTGAGAGCATTTTCGATCTCGTCAGTTAAATTAATACTAGCAGCAATTTTACCAGATCCTTTACAACATGGACAAGATTCGGAAGTTTTTATTTCCATTTCAGGTCTAACACGTTGTCTAGTAATTTCCATTAAACAAAACTTACTAAGCGAGGTAATATGGTACTTTGCCCTATCACCCTCCATGCACTCTTTTACTTTTTCGAACAGTTTTTTCTTATTGCTTTCGTCGTGAATATCAATAAAATCAACAATAATTATCCCTCCCATATCTCTCAACCTCAACTGACGAGCAATTTCTTCTGCAGCAATCATATTAACTTCAAAGGCGTTTTCTTCCTGGTCTTGCTCAGAATTACTTCGATTGCCACTATTTACATCAATCACGTGTGCTGCTTCGGTGTGTTCTACTATTAGATAAGCGCCATTTCGCATCGGAACAGTTTTACCAAAAGCAGTTTTTATCTGTTTTTCTATTCCAAAATGATCAAAAATAGGATCCTTATCAGAATAAAGCTTTACAATTTTTTTCTTTTCCGGTGCTATTTCAGTAATAAAATTTCTAATTTCTTCGAATGCTGTAGAGTCGTTAACAACAATCTGATTAAAAGAAGAATTTAAAATATCTCTTAAAATTGCAGTAGTACGATTCACTTCGCCAATAACTAATATTGGAGGTTTTAAAGAAGGTAAGATTGTAA
Organism: Bacteroidales bacterium; assembly: GCA_028697515.1. GTDB lineage: Bacteria > Bacteroidota > Bacteroidia > Bacteroidales > ML635J-15 > Bact-19. The sequence continues at coordinate 2,894 of JAQVEY010000035.1, forward strand.
ACAGATTTTCCCATTTTTCAAGCAAAGAATTCAACTCTCTGTCTAATTCCGCAACCATTTTCTTTTCGGCAACGGTTCTAACAATTACTCCAAAATTCTCTGGGGTTATACTCTCAATCAGTTTTTTTAATCTAGTTCTTTCTTCGAGTGATTTTATTTTTTGACTAACTGACACCTTTGATGTAAAAGGCATGAGTACTAAATTTCGACCTGCCAGTGATATTTCGCAGGTTAATCTAGGTCCTTTAGAAGAAATGGGTTCTTTGGCAATTTGAACTAAAACAAATTGGCCAACAGTAAGAATATCAGTAATCTTACCATTTTTATCAATTTCGTGTTCAGGAATTACTTTAGCAGTACTTACAATTTTCTGTTTTTTAGAAATTGCAATGTGAAGAAATTTATTTAAAGTCTGAAATCCTGCACCTAAATCGAGATAATGTAAAAAAGCATCCTTTTTATACCCTATATCAATAAATGCAGCATTAAGACCAGGCATAAGTCTTTTAACTTTACCTAGATAAATATCACCAACAGAAAACTCTATGTTTGCCCTTTCACGGCTTAGCTCTATTAATTTTTTATTATGTAATAGTGCTATACTTATCTCTGAATTTCGGACATCCAGATAGAGTTCATTCTGAAGTTCATCTTTCTGCGATTCCACAGTATTATCTGATTTTATTAATTAAATCAAACCTTCGGAAATAATCCAAAGGTTTGAATAACAAAGTTTAAGAAAAAATGTTTATTTTTTCTTCTTATGTCTGTTTTTACGAAGGCGTTTTTTCCTTTTGTGAACCGACATCTTATGTCTTTTTCTTTTCTTACCGCTTAGCATAACTGTAAATTTTAATTATTATCTTTAACTTGTAATGTAAATGTTTTTGATGGTTTAAACGAAGGTACTTTATGAGCGGGGATTGTAATTGTTATATTTTTTGATATATTTCTTGCAGTCTTAGTTGCTCTTGTCTTAATTATAAAACTTCCAAATCCTCTTAAATACACATTATCTCCTTCAACTAATGAATTCTTAATTATATCCATAAAATTTTCAACCGTCTTCTGTACAATAAGTTTCTCTATTCCGGTATTTTTTGAAATTTCATTTACTATGTCTGCTTTTGTCATTTTATAAATATTTTAATAATTAAATTCCTTTTAAGAGGTTGCAAATATAATAATTTTTTAGAAACCCAATCAGAAAAATTAATAAAGTTTGAAATTTTATTAAAGAATTGAAATACAGAATATTAAATAGCAGTATTATTATTTATATACCTTTACCTTGAAATACAATTTTAATTGTATAAATCATAATTTTAAAGTCAATGTATAAGGATCTGTTTTCTATATATATAATATCGTATTTCAATCTTTCTATCATTTGCTCAACATTTTCAGCATATCCGTATTTTACCTGACCCCATGAAGTTATACCTGGTCTGACTGATAATAGGTGAAAATAATGAGGAGCTTTTTCAGTTATCTGGTCAATAAAAAATTGTCTTTCAGGTCTAGGTCCTACTAAACTCATATCACCCTTAATAACATTAAAAAATTGTGGTATTTCGTCTAACCTAGTTTTTCTCAGAAATCTTCCAAATAATGTTACTCTGTTATCAGTTTTACTGCTCAATGCAGGTCCATTTTTTTCTGCATCAAAATACATTGATCTGAACTTAAAAATTTTAAAACTCTTACCATTTTTTCCTACTCTATAATGGCTATAAATTACTGGACCCGGTGAACTTAATTTGACTCCTAGAGCAATCCCAATATATACAGGAATAAGAATAATAATCGCCCAAAGACTAAGAAACACATCTAGAAGTCTTTTTGTGTGTTGTTGCCAAACTGGCATTATATGATGATTTATCTCGATTAGTGGCATTCCAAAAATTGACGACATTCTTACTTTACCTATTAATATATCATACATATCTGGAATGACTTTTATTGGAACTTTTATTCCTTGTAGCTTATTTATTATATTTTTAATTTTACAATGCTCTCTGGATTCAATTGCTATAACTATCTCCTCTATTTTATAAGTACTTATAATTTCTTTAACATTAGATATATGTCCCAAATTTGGCAAATGCTTACCTAAGAGATAAGAACCTTGCCTATCAACATACACAAACCCAACAAACTTCAGACCCGAAGAAATTCTCTGAGATTCCACCTCTTTTAAAAGTTTTAAGGCCTTCTTATTTGATCCAATTATTAAGGTGTTAAATAATAGCTTTCTATTATGAACTCTTTTGTTTGTTCTTGTTGTAATTATTAGCCTTGGGGCATATGTAAGAAAGAATTGTAAAGCAAACAAAGTTAAGAACATCATATAATATTGTTTGTATGTTCCTACCCAATCATCTAAAATAAAGGCAAAGAAAATAATAACAACACCGATCAAAGTAGTTAAAAGCGTTTGGCCTAGCTCCTGCAATCTCGACTTACGATATGGAATTCTATAGTAGCCGCTTAGTAAATGAAGAAATATCCAAAATAAAGGTAATACTATCAAAGCAATGTAAAACTTATTATCAAAACTTAGTGGAATCTCATAACCTAATTTAATAGGTTCTACATAAAGTTTTCTAAAAGAATAAAACAAAGTCCATGATATTGCTGCAGCAATAAAATCAAAAAAGACATATTTTATATTTTGCTTAGACTTTTGCATTACATAGTAGAAACATACAACAATTTAATATTATCAAAATATATCTCAGTTTTTTCATCATCCGCATCGTCTGACCTAATACAAGTAAAATAAAGTCTGAATTGAGTTCCTTGAGAATTAATTACATGATAATTCAAATCAATATATACTCTTTTCCATTCGTCGGTAGGTTTAAAACCATAAACGCTTTTCCTTATCTCTGAAATTGATGTACCATTGCCTTCTAGTGAAAATATCCCAAAATCAACAGTATCATTGCACTTGAAGCTAATCTCTAGAAATGCAGAACCATTTTTCTCTATTTCATAAAAGCTTGTACTTCTACACTCAAAGTTTGGGTGCTCATCATCTAATGCGACATACATTGATTTACCTTGCTGTGCATGACTACCTGAAATTAATGCAATGGTAGTATCGCTTTCTGGGCTTACTTCGAAAGCAATGCCGATATCCTCAAAATCTTCAATAAGATCAAAAACTACAGGGCGGTACGAAAATTCGGGAACAATATTTAGAACTTCGCCCTCAACAAGGGTATCACTAATATAGTATCCATACATCATAGGATATATGACCCTATGTGAATCACTTCCTGAGTTTTTAATTCCTGGTTCTATTTGTATTGAATGAAACCCCGATTCGAGCACTGGCACTTTAAATGGCACTTCAAATACACCAATAAGTTTATTGTTTACGTACAACCAACAATCCGAAATATTATGAATTGAGGTACCTTCTCCGGGCGAGTTAATCATTACTCGAACTGTGTCCACTGCAATGTATGACGGTATTTGCTCAGGTGGATTTATTATTTCGCAAGAAATAAAAAACAACGGGATAAACAGGCAGAAAAATAGTAAAACTCTAACCACAATAAAACATATTCAAGATATACAACTTTATCAACGCAAATATATGTGTATTATTGCTTAGTTTGAAAAAAAAAACTACATATTGGTTGATAATTTGATTTTTTGCTTAATTATTCCAGCAATGTCATAAGTTTTTAAAACAGATTCTATATTGACTTCGGGAGATTTATTAAGCACTATTGATTTTGCAAAAGAAGAGAACTCGTCAAAATACAAATTATTAGGTTTTACCGGTATTGGGTCAACAATTAAATCGCCAATATTTTCCTGAAAGAGTTTAATTTCACTTCCAAGATTACGCTTTTTAACTTGCCATGCTCTGTTCCTACAAAGGTCGATACTAGTATAGTCTCTTTCGCAATAAAAACTTACTTCATGAGTGTTTTCGGTTGCAATTCTACCAGCTGTTAACTGAGCTACACTTCCGTTCATAAATTCTAACCGCACATTTATTATATCTGGACCTGCAAAATTGATGGAGGTAGCGTTTGCATGAACATTTTTTAAAGCAGATTTAATTACACTTAAAACTATATCAATGTCATTTATTAACATGTCCATTAAAACCGAACAAGCTTCCGAATCAAAACTGAATTTTCTAAAATTATGTGATTGAATGAATTTAGGGTTTTTGATAAAAGGTCGTGCCGATAAAAATGTATTATTAAATCTATGGTGAAAACCTGCCTGCACTTTGACATTTGCTTCTTCGATTATTCCAGATAACTTATTTACATCACTTTTATAATATTCTGCACTTGGTTCAAAAAATACATGTTTCGAATTCTTAACTAAATTTTCTACATTCTCAAGGCCTGACAAAGGAGAAAGAGCAATAACCGCATCTACTTCTTGTAACAACAAATCTGCTTGATTATAACTTTTAAGAATATTTCGATTGTTTGTAATAAACTCTCGGTTTATGTCGCTTTCAGGACAATACATACCTATTAGATTGATTTCTGGGACATCCATTATCTTCTCAAGGATTTCGTGTCCAACATCCAATTGTCCGTATATACCAGTCTTAATCATCCTAAGATTTTTTGTAAAAATACTTGTAATTCAATTCAATGTATATTTACCCTCTTGCAACTTTTCAACTGTGAAATGTTAAAATGGCTCTAACAAGCTATAAATAAACTCTTCTTTTTAAATGGCTGAGATATATTTTATTTGAAAAACTGAAAATATCTTGCATTATTTACAATCTTGTTATATCTTCGCAGCCCGAAACGAAATGGTCTAGTAGCTCAGCTGGATAGAGCAACGGCCTTCTAAGCCGTAGGTCACAGGTTCGAATCCTGTCTAGATCACAAAAAAATGCCTCTTAGTAGAGGCATTTTTTATCTGATATTTCTTTTTAATTAGTTAGAATGTGTATCTAATACCTAAGGCGGCTCCCCAACCAAGACCTGAATTGTCTCCTAAAAAGTCCCACATTGGGCGTGCATCTAAACTTAACAAAATAGGTACTGCAAGTGTATTAAAATCGTATTCCAAACCAATTTGACCACCTAAAGCAACATTTATATAACCATCATTGTCTCCATAATGATAAAATCCAACGCTTGCTCCAGGACCTACAAACCAATTTAATCCAGCTGTAATATTCCAATCCCAGTGATAAATACCTGCTAAATACATACGATTATGATCTGCATTACCTCCAAATCCTAAATCCAATTCCAGTCTATTTGCATCTCCCATTCCCTGTTGATAGGAAATTTCTCCGCCATAAGAACTACCACCGCCAAAACGTAAACCAATTGCATGAGGATTAACCTGAGCAGTAGCTATCAATCCGAACAAAGAAATTAAAGCTATTGTAGAAAATAATTTTTTCATAGTAAGCATTTTTTATTATATTAAAAATTTAAATACAAAAGTAATTAATAAACAATCTAAAACCTGATTTGTTTGTTTTTTTTTTACTTTTGGAATTTAGTATTTAGCTAAATTTGTTATTATTTAATAATAAAATAAATTAAACATTAAATCATATATAACGATGGGAAGAACAGGTAATAGCATAACAGCACTAATAATTATTCTTTCATTAAGTATTTATTCTTGTAAAAATTCAAACAAAACAGAAGAGCAAAAAAATGACTCATCAAGCAGGTACGACTATTCTGGTGATAAGCTAGTAATTACGGATAAAATAATGTATGACGTGAATATTGTGAATGATATAATAGGAGATAGAACTAAAAATAGTCCTGATTGGTTTTGGGAAAATTTACCAATGCCGGAATCCGACGAATTTGTTAAGACACTTCTAAAAGATGCATATTCGGGCAAGCTAAAATCATATTATTACGATATGACTGGTAATTATGAGAGTTTCGACATTATCCCTCAGTCAGAATTAAAATCCTATATGGACGATGTTATGACTTATGAAATCGAAATTGTTGATACTACTGTAAAAAGGTATAAAACAGAAATAATTAACATCCCTCTTGATTACAAAACTGTAAAAAAATTGCGTTTTCTGGAAGAATGGTTCATTGCTGAAGGGAAATTTTACAAACGAGTAATTGCAGTAGCTCCATATTTCGTAATAGAATATCCGGGCATAGAGCCTATTAATGCTGTATATTTCTGGGTTATGTTAGATGAACGCAATGTATCACAATAGTGAATAATTAATTTTAACTTTACAAAAATTAGAATTCATTATTAAATTTGCAAAAGTATTATGAAAAGTCTTTCACCGATTTATAGCAAAGAATCTATAGAATTTGCAACAGTTGCGAAGGAGTTTATAAGTTTTCTAGAAACTGCAAAAGAACTATCCAAGAAACAATTTATCAGCACGTCTATAAAAATTCTTCCATTATTGTACTTAAAAGGAACCCTCTTAACCAATATTGAAGAATTTGATGATGAATACACTGAGAAGTTTATCGATGAATCTGCATGGTCATATATACAACAAATTTCGTCATCAAAACTTGATGATGATGATGAATATATTCAGATTCAGGATGCAAGCATTGTAAATAGTGATGATTATTTAAATGTAGGTCTTTCTGAATTATATGCAGATTTATATCAAGAAACAGGAGATTTAATTGGAGCTTACAAAACTGAAAACGATCAGATTATTATCTCAGCCCTTCATTATTGTCGTCATAATTTTGAGACATATTGGGGAATTAGAGTTTTATCACTTCTTAAAAGATTACACGAAATATATTTTAATACAGAAAAAGAGTAAATTGGTCTTTAGAACTAACATAACAGAAGAAGAAATCAACGACTTGCCGTTATTTTCATATTCGGGAGAAATTGTAGTTGTTGACAATCAAGAGACCTACAATAAAATTAGAGAAGAGCTTTTTCTTGATAAAATTTGGGGTTTTGACACGGAGACGAAACCATGTTTTAAAAAAGGAATGTCTAATATAACACCAGTATCTTTATTACAATTAAGCAGTGCAGAAAAGACATATTTATTTCGATTAAATAAGTTTAAATTACATAAGGAAGTTATCAGACTCTTATCATCTACAAAATACACAAAAATCGGAGTTTCAATACGCGATGATTTAAAGTCTCTACAAAAACTACACAATTTTACTCCGGGTGGTTTTATCGAATTACAGGAATTTGTGAAAGATTTTGAAATTACCGATATGAGTTTAAAAAAGTTAGCTGCAATTGTATTAGGAATAAGAATTTCAAAAGCTCAGCAATTAAGTAATTGGGAGAATGACATCCTCACACAAAAACAAATTAGTTACGCTGCAACCGATTCTTGGATTAGCAGGGAAATATATATCAAACTCAAATCTACTAAAAATGATTAAACAAACAATGCAATATAGAGTCATTTACGCAGATACCGATGCTATGGGTGTAATGTACTATGCAAATTATCTAAGGGTTTATGAGGCTGCACGTGGTGATTTTATGCGAAAAATAGGTTTTTCATTTTCGGAAATGGAAAAGAGGGGTATTGTATGTCCTGCAATTAATGTTAATCTTGAATATTTCCGCTTTGCAAAATTTGATAGCGAAGTAACAATTATTACAACTGTAGAAAAAATTCCTGCTTCAAAACTCGAATTTATACAAGAAATGTACGATTCAGAAAACAAAATAATAAACAGAGCAATAATTACTTTAGGATTTGTAAATAGTGAAAAATTCAAAGCTGTCCGTTGTCCCGATTGGATAATCAGTCTTTTTAAAGACCCCTCTCAAAACTAAGTATTTAGTTTTAGCTAAATATTATGTTCACTTCTAGGGCTGTTTTTGTCATGGTCTTTGCGTTACTGCAAAGACACACGCCAAAAACAATCTGCAATACGAATAAACAGAAAGTCTCGTTTACCATTAATTAATATAATTCTTTTTATATTGATATAATTTTTTAAATACATTTACGTTTTAATTCTTTTGAAAAATAAATTATATGAAGAGGATATACTTGTTGCTATTTTTTTCTATACTGATGTTCGCTGTAAATATTACAAATGCTCAAAAATACACTATCAGCGGGTATGTTCAGGATATGCGTTCGGGTGAAAAGATATACAGTGCCAATGTATATGATTTACGCACAAAACTAGGTACTACTACAAACGAATATGGCTATTTTAGCTTAACGCTGCCTTCAGACTCTATTGATTTATCTGTCTCATTTGTTGGTTATTCGGCATTTACTACAATAATATATTTACAATCGGATATAAAGTTAAATATTGAACTCGATCCATCAATACAACTCGCTGAAGTCGTGATTTATGATAAAAAATCTGATGAAATGGTCAAAAGCACACAAATGAGTATGATAGATATGCCTATACATCAGATAAAAGCATTGCCTGTATTACTAGGTGAAGCAGATGTGTTAAAGTCCTTACAGTTAATGCCTGGCGTTCAGTCAGGAAGTGAAGGAACCAGTGGTTTGTATGTACGTGGAGGTGGACCTGATCAAAACCTTATTTTGCTTGATGGTGTACCGGTATATAACGCCTCTCACTTATTTGGATTCTTCTCTGTATTTAACCCAGACGCAATCTCAAGTGTGAAATTGATAAAAGGTGGTTTTCCAGCACGATATGGAGGAAGATT